>CAYSLJ010000059.1:0-20723 GCA_964431735.1 uncultured Synergistia bacterium
TCCGGCCAGGGACAGGTTTTAATATGGGTACTAACTTATTTGGAGCGGTACTTAGGAATAGAATTTTATTAATTGTCTCTTTCCTCGCGTTACGTGTTACGCGTTACGCGTCACGATTTAATATATTTGAGACAGTTATTTAATTATCGTTCCTTATGATTTCCTGATGATTTACTTTAATTCCCATAACAGCTCCCTGAAAAATAAACTTTATTACCCTGTTTGCCAAAAATTCAAATGGAGGCTATTTTAAATGGAACAGAAAACACATGCTCTCAGATTATATGAAGAACCCTGGTATTCTATGGATGAAAAATCTGTATATGATGAATTGAAAAGCAGTATAAACGGTCTGAATACGGAAGACGTTTCCCATAGACTGACTGTTTACGGCCAGAACATATTGCCTGCCAGAGTTCCTCCAACCATAGCGGCAATATTCTTTCATCAATTGATAAATCCCCTTATATTTATACTGATTGCTGCTGCCATAGCATCTCTTGCAATCGGAGACAGCAAAGATGCTATATTTATAATGATTGTAATACTTCTGAACAGTGTAATAGGCACATATCAGGAATATAATGCAGAAAAAAGTGCGAGCCGCTTGCAGAATATGATAAAGATAAAAGCAAAAGTACGGCGTAATAAAAAAGAACAGGAAATAAGTTCTGAAGACCTTGTGCCGGGAGACATAGTTCTCCTTGAGTCAGGGGTAAAAGTGCCTGCAGACCTCCGTTTGATACAGGTAAATAACCTTACTGCAGATGAGAGTTTCCTTACAGGAGAATCTATTGCTTCTGAAAAAACCATTGCTATTCTGGATAGAGATACAGGTGTAAGTGAAAGAAAAAATATGGCTTTTGCCGGGTCAATGGTCACTTCAGGAAGAGGAACAGGAATTGTTGTTGGTACAGGCCTTGAAACACAGGTAGGTATGATAGCAAAAAAAATCGCCACATCAGAAAGCGGGAAACCTCCTCTCCTGTTAAGGATGGAAAAATTTACAAAACAGATAAGCATTATAGTAATTTTTATCAGTATTATTCTGTCATCAGTGCTCATGTATCAGGGGCTTAAAGCATCGGAAATTTTCTTTGCCGTAGTGGCTCTTGCTGTTTCAGCCATTCCTGAAGGACTGCCTGTTGCACTCACTGTTGCTCTTTCCATTGCAACCCAGCGTATGGCAAAGAGAAATGTTATAGTCAGAAAACTTACCGCCGTTGAAAGCCTCGGCAGTTGTACTGTTATAGCCAGTGATAAAACGGGAACCCTTACGGTAAACCAGCAGACAGTTCGCAGGATAGTGCTTCCTGACGGGCATGTATTCACCATTTCCGGCGAAGGTTATAACGGCGAAGGAGAAATCAGTCGTGAACAAAAAGAAGATAGTGAAGCACCATGGAAAGGACTCAAAAAACTGGCTGAATTATCCGTAATAGCAAATGAAGGGTCTCTGACAAAAGAACAGGACGGATGGAACTATCACGGTGATGCCATAGACGTAGCTTTTCTCGGTCTGGCCTGTAAAGCCGGTATCAACATAGAAACCTTCCGCAATAATATTAAACTCTGCGGAGAAATACCATATGAATCAGAACATAAATTTTCTGCTACCTTTTATAAAGAAAACAATAAAATTTTTGTTGCTGTCAAAGGTGCAGTAGAGACTGTTTTAAATTTTTGCACTATGGTAAACGGAGAACATGTTGAACTGAACACAGAAAAAATAGAAAATCAGGCAGAAGAAATGGCATCAAAGGGTCTCAGGGTTCTCGCCGTTGCAGGAGGAGAATATAAAGGAAATGAAAAGAAAGACATCTATGAAATAAGTGACTTGAAAGAACTGGTTTTTTACGGACTTGCAGGCTTTATAGATCCTTTAAGACCTGAAGCCATTGAAGCAGTAAATAAATGTAAACATGCAGGAATAAAAGTAATAATGATTACAGGCGATCATCCTTCCACTGCCTCTGCTATTGCAAAGGAACTGGGTATATCGGGAGAAGAACAGAACACTGTTACAGGCCGGCAATTAAGTGAATCAGGAACACCTGACAGTCCAGCCTTTGAACAGCTTGTATGTTCATCGAATGTATTTGCAAGGGTTTCACCGACACAGAAGCTTGAAATTGTTGATATGTTGATGAAAGAGGGAGAATTTGTTGCAGTAACAGGAGACGGAGTAAATGATGCTCCCGCTATGTCACGGGCCAATATCGGTGTTGCCATGGGTTCAGGTACAGATGTGGCAAAAGAAATCAGTTCTATGATCGTAGCAGATGACAATTTCTCCTCTATAGTTTCAGGTGTTGAAGAAGGAAGATTTGCCTATGATAATGTAAGAAAAGTAATTTATCTGCTTATATCTACAGGAGCGGCAGAAATTATATTATTTTTTGCTTCTGTCCTTGCCGGTCTTCCTCTGCCATTACTGGCTGTACAGTTACTATGGCTGAACCTTGTTACAAACGGCATACAGGATGTAGCTCTTGCCTTTGAGGGTGGAGAGCCGGGTGCCATGAAAAGAAAGCCCAGGAAGACAGATGAAAAAATATTCAATCCTCAGATGGTCAATCAGACACTGGTATCGGGACTTGCTATAGGAGTGACTGCCTTTATTTCATGGTACTGGCTTATAAAAAATCAAGTAATGGATGAAACTTCTGCCAGAAATATTATTCTCTTACTTATGGTATTAATGCAGAATTTCCATGTATTTAACTGCCGTTCTGAAGCTACGTCAGTCTTTAAGGTACCTCTGAGCCGTAATTATATACTCATACTGGGAGTAATACTGGCACAGGGAATACATATCTTGAGTTTATTCTTACCTTTTATGCAGAGAATTTTATATGTAAAAGCAGTGACATTTACCGAATGGTCAATTGTTTTACTGATAGCTGCAATCATTTTAATAGTTATGGAGATTTTTAAGATAATAAATAATTATGCTTCAAAGAGATGATGTTCATGAATAAAACAAATGTATGTGTTCTGCTGATATGCTCTACATTACTGGCCGGCACAGTAAATGTTTATTCTATGGATGAAGTACAGGCAATAGAGGTCGAAATCAATAAAACTTATAATTACTGGCCGGAAAATAAAGATAAATATAAATACGTAAGCAGCGGTAATGATTATTTTATCTTTAAGCCTGACATTTCTTTCAGAAGTAATACCTGGCCAGCTTCTTTCGTAATAATTCATGAAAGGCGCCTTGCAAAAGACGATTATGCCCTTGTAACACTTCTGTTCAATTATGAATGCACGTTCTGTTAAAATTTACGATCATCTTCCTGAAGAATATAAATATATAAGGTGGTATTAACATTATTTATTAAAAATTAAATAAGGGTCTATACTTTTGCAGAATTTTGAAAAACCGTTGTCCCGTAAGGGCATCCCTCGCGGATGCCCCGCAAGGTAGAATAAGGCTTTGTTTAAAAAGTGCAAAAGTATAGTTTTAATACAATTTTACTATATGTATATATTTACCATTATGATAAATTTCCCTTTAACTATGAATCAGAGAACCAACCTTTATCTGTCCAGTGATTTCATATATTCTTCTGCTGTACGATTACTGAAAACAGCTGCAATTATAAGTCCCCAGCAGAAGGCAGAAATAAAAGAATCAAGAACACCTGAGATCTGGTAAAAAACACTTATATTCCGGTTAGTCCATCCGTAATTCTGGCACATCAGCGGTATATACCAGTATAAAACAGAGAGAACAGCTCTTTTACAGATGAAAATACCCAGGGCTATAATGGTAAAAATACTGATTTTTGGATAATTTCTCAAGTTCAAAATAGCTATAATAATACCTGCAAGCCATACAAGATAAAGAGGACTCTGCACCAGAAGGGATAATAATATTCCCGTAAAATCATTGCCTGATAAAGACATACAACAATCTCCTTTCCAGTTCTGTAATGGCAATGGCCTTTACCCTGACTATAAAGGAACTACCTGGCTCTTCAGAAATGAATGACAGGTAGCTCTTTTACAGTGATTGTCATAATAAAACAGCTATATATTACTCCGGAGCAAAATCCATTCTCCGCTATTGCCATTATCCTGCATCCATTCACCTGATAATATCTTACCATCGGAAGACAGAGTAAATGTTGCGGTTCCATAAACATTATTCCAGGACTGGTAATAAGAAAAAGTAAGAGTTGAAGTAGAAGGATTAAAAGTACCACCTTTAATCTGTCCTATCTTATCTTTCCCCTGTTCCCAGAAACCGGTTACAGATACTTTTTTATTATCTACAATAGCCTTATGTTTTAATGTCACGACCCCCCAATCTGATTGCCATTTACCGGCAACTCCCGGATTAGATGCTGCATTTACAGGCTGTGTATACATAGCAGATATTACCAGCACTAATATAATTGTCATACAGATTTGTGCTCTTAAAAACATAACAAAAACCACCTCCTTTCTTCTAAAAATGTAATTTTCATTCTTTTTTGTGACAAACTTTTTGCAATGATTGTTTCTTTATAATATTGAAATAAAAAAACAACAATGATGTTGTAAGCAGTAGTGATTTCGTATAATTAATTATGTCGGCTAATAAAAAAAATTTTCTTACCTGTTCGGAGAAATTTCCGTCAATATTTATATAAAAATCTTTCAATGCAAAGCGAAGAAATCATAGATGTATCAGGGGCATATCTTCTTTCTTCATTTTTTTATCTTTTTTCCGTAAGGTAGAAAAGGAGAATAAGAGTCCTATAAATATAAAAATTGCTGCTCCTATATATACTGCCTGAAATCCTTTTATTAAAACTTCAGGAGCAATTCCCGCCTGTGACAGACTTTTATCTGAATGAATATAAAATGAAAAAATATTCTCAAAAAAACATACTCCCAGTACCAGACTGAGCCTGTTAGTCAGATTAAAAACTCCTGATCCCGTACCCTGTTTATCCTTTGGCACAAAACTCATTACCAGATTATTATTCGGCGATGTAAACATGCCAAGAGAAATGGCAAGCAATATGAGGTAAACAATTACAGATATAATACCCGGTAAAGAAAGTGTAAAAGCAAAGACAAGACATGCACATAAACATGATAACATGGCAAGAGAACATAATCTGGCAGGATTAATTTTATCAGATGCCCGGCCTGCGGCGGGAGCAACAAACATATAAACAACAGAATAAATCATAAGTACAATTCCTGATATCTGGGGTTTAAGCCCTTTCAGCAGTTCCAGATAAAAAGGTATAATAAAACTGTGACCTGCAAGCAATATAAAGGCCATCATTCCTGTGATACAGGTAAAGGTAAAATTTCTGTTACTTAAAATACTGAGATCCAGGAGAGGGTCAGGGTGTTTCCTTTCAAAATAAATCAATAAAGCCATTAAAATAAATGAAGAAGTAAGACAGGATATTATTACTATAGATGTCCAGCCGAATTCTTTCCCCTTGTTCAATGCAAAAAGCAGGAGAGAAACACTGAAAAAACTCAATACAGCTCCCTTTATATCGAAGTTCAAAGGCTTCTTTTCTATCGCTTTTTTTCTTGAAGATACCTTTAAAGCCAGTATAATAGCCACTATACCTACAGGTATATTAATCAGAAAGATCCATCGCCATGAAAAATAGCCTGTAAGCAGTCCACCAAGAGGAGCCCCAAGGGTAAGTCCCAGAGCAGAAGCAACAGAGAGATTGCCAAAAGCCCAGCCTCTGATGGAAGAAGGAATACGGCCTGAAATGACGGTAAAAGCAGTAATGTTCAAAATTGCCCCGCCTATACCCTGAATACACCGGGCTATATCCAGCATCAGAAGAGAACCGGCCATACTGCAGAAAAGAGAACCGGCCACAAAGGTAATCTGGCCTATAATAAATAAATTTCTTATACGTATTCTATCCGAAAGTTTTCCGAAGATCAACATGGTACTCACAAGAAATAGAAGATAACAGAGGACAATCTCTGAAACCCTGCCTGTACTTACATTGAAATATGCCGATATGGCAGGTAAAGAAATATTAACTATATATACATCAAGAGAACTCATAAAGGTTGCAAAACATACATTGAATACAAGCCAGAAATATTCTTTTTTTTGATCTTCCACAGTTTACTCCTTTATACACTAAACATCTTTATTTTTTTGTATATTTGACATTATATACAAAACATCCTCTAATATGTTATAATTTACGTAATTTACTGACCTGACCACAAACATGTAATAAATGTTTTCCTCCCATGACGCGTCACGAGAGGAAATGTGTATTTTTCATGCTCACTACATTAAAATTTATCAACAGACAGGAGAAAAAATTATGTTAATGTATGAACTTTACAGAGAAACCCTTCAAAAAAATCCGGAAAAAACAGCAATTATATGTAATGAAAAAACCTGTACATATAAGGAACTGGATGAAAGAGTAAAGAATTTTGCATTCACCCTGATGGATAAAGGTATAAAAAAAGGCGACAGAGTGGCACTTTTTATGCATAACTCCATAGAAATAATAGAACTTTATTTTGCCTGTTTCCGTATTGGTGCAATAGCAGTACCGATCAGTGTATTATATAAAGAGCCTGAAATAATTTATGCTGCCAATCACTGTCAGTGTAAAATGTTAATTGCAGGAAAAGATGATTATGCAACGGTAAAAAATATAAAACATTCAGTTCCTTCACTTGAAAAAATACTGGCAATCGGTTCTTCATGGGATGAATCCATAAAAGAGTGGCATAAAGAAGCTGAATGTCCGTCTGTTGAGACAGACGACCCTGCAGTTATACTTTATACATCCGGCAGTACCGATAGACCCAAGGGGGTAACTCACACAAACTCCTCTCTGTTTAACTCGGCAATTAACAAGAGTGCTGCTATGGAAATAGAGGAAAGTGATATGGTTATAATAGGAACATATCTGTGTCATGTATCGGGACTTATAGGGACAGCTATTCCTGCTCTGTACAGAGGAGCAACAATATTAATTATAACCACATCAACTCCCGGTATTTATTTGAATTTAATAGAAAAATACAGAGTAACTCATGCCCTTACACTTCCTGTTCAATTACAGGAATTACTGGATCATCCTCTTTCGAGAAAAACAGACTTTACTTCTATAAAATATATGCTCTGCGGCGGAGATGCTTTAACAGATCATCTGCGCAAACTTTTCTTTGAAGTAACAGGATTTGAACTTTCAGAAGGTTTTGGTGCAACCGAGTGTGAAGGGTTTATGATAAATCCGAGAGGAAAAACAAAGAGAGGTTCTATGGGCTTACCCATTCCGGGTACAGAGGTCAGACTTATAGATGGTAAAGGGAATGATGTTATGAAAGGGGATACAGGTGAAATCCTGGTAAAAAGCAAAGCCCTGATGGCAGGTTACTGGAATGATCCGGAAAACACAGGGAAATCCATTATAGATGGGTGGTATCATACGGGTGATCTTGCAAGACAGGATGAAGATGGTTATTATTATTTTACAGGCAGGATTAAACAGATGATTGTCCACTGTGGAGGCAATATGTCTCCTGGAGAGGTAGAAAATGCAATAAATGAGCATCCCGGGGTAAAAATGAGTGGAGTGGCAGGTATCCGGGACGGAGTAAGCGGCCAGAGCGTTCTTGCCTTTATAGTTCCGGACAAAAGCCGGAATAATATTCCCGATGAGAAAGAACTTAAAACATTTATCTCTGAGAAACTATCAGACTACAAAGTACCTGAACACTGGAAATTTGTAGATAAACTCCCTCTTAATGCTATGGGAAAAATAGACAGAAGAAAACTCAATGAAATAGCAGAACAATATAATTGTTCCGTAACATAGAAAGGGGGAGCATACCCAGGTGAGCATGATAATACATATAGATTTATCGTAACGGGTAATGCGTTACGGGAGGAAATTTTTTATTATATGCTTATGCCGGGTCAGTAAAAAATGATAAATAAAAACCATGATAAAATTGAAGAATTAAAAGTTATGACATGGCCTTTAAGTTCCTTATGGGGACAGGCGCTGAAGGAATGTGTTTCCGAGCCTTTTACGAAAAAAACAGGAATACCCGTTCGTCATATTGAATTCACTACCGTAGATTTTCCGCCGGTGCTGATAAGAGCACTGGAAAAAAAAGAACGTCCCCCCTGTGATGTTATATACGGGAATACCATCCCTGCCATTCATCTGGCAAAAAAAGGTTTCTGCGATCCTCTGGAAGAAGATGAATTCCCCGTTCTGAAACAGGTCAGTCACCGTGCCAGACCTGTAGCGGAAGGGCTTTCAGGATGGCCTTTTGTAATTGTTTATGATGTAAGGTATGTTATGATGTACAGAGACGATGCTTTTCCCGACGGCCCTCCTCATAGCTGGGAAGTTATGGTGGCGCCGAAATTCAAAGGAAGGGTTTCTCTTTATCCCGGAGGAAAAGGATTTTTCCCTATAGCTCAGATAACGGGAGGAGGAACTATTGAAGACATACCTTACAATATGGAACCATGCTGGAATTTTCTTAAACATCTGAGACCTCAGGTCAGAGTTCTGGAATTTAATAAAAAAATGACAGAACATATAAAAAAAGGGGAAGTAGATATACACTGCACCGTTCTGACAAATATAATCGAATGGAAAGATAAAGGTTATGGAGTTTCATGGCATGTACCAAAAGAAGGAATTTCATCGGGCGACGATGCACTGTTTGTTCCTGCCGGTCTGCCTGAAGAGGCAAGTCATATGGCAAAACAATATGTAACCTTTTCTCTGGAAAAGGATATACAGTCATCATGGTGCAAAAGACTGGGCTTATGTCCGATTCACAGAGGGATAGAAAAACCTGAAAGATTTATAAATGATCGTGCCTATCCCGACGGCCCCGATGATTATGAGAAAACTCTTTTTGTGCCGAACAGCATTACTGAAAAATATGAACATCATCTGTGGAGGGAGAATTTCAATCAGATTTTCAGTAATCTCTCATAAATTTTTTGTAAAATTACCTGTTTCCGTAGTCAGTGCTTATAACGGTAAATATTCCACTCGTTATAGTCGTAACGCGTAACGGGAGGATACTACTGACCTGAGCATAAGCATGTAATAACAGTCTTCCTCACGTCACGCGTAACGCGTTACGCGTCACGAGATCAGATATTTATTATTTATGCTCACCTCAATAATTATAATTTGTCAGAGTTATTTTTATTACAGTCCTTAGTACCGTAACAGGTAAATTGGTACCCGTAAAAAGCTTCTGCCTGGCAGGCTCTGGAGAAGAAAAATTCGTTTTTTCTATAGTATTAAAAATTAAATAAGGGTTAATTTATTGTCTGTAAAACAAATGATATAAGGCAAATTATTTTTCTTCGTAAGAGCCTGTCAGGCAGAAGCTGATAAAATGGTTACGAACTTATTTGGAGCGGTACTTAGAAAAAATACTAAAAAGGAGAAAAATTATGGATAATACAGTAGAAGCAATTCGAAATAAGACTGAAGAATTAGTAACTCTCTGGGGACGGCCGGAGAAAATATTTAAAATAGATAAGAATAAAACAGCTTTTATAGTAATCGATGTTCAGAATTTCACCTGTTCTCACAGGTCAAAACCTTCGAAACCTTCTGCAAACGAGGAAGAAGTAAGGGAAAAAATCAAACATGTCATAAAAAATATCAATCTCCTGTCAGATCTGTGCCATAAAGAAAAAATCCCTGTCATATGGGTAAAACATAATTTTACCATTACGGACGTAACGGACGATTCCGGTCTTTACGGAGAATTCTTCAAAGGCCCTGTCCCTGAAAGCATGTGTAATTTAAGTGAAGGGACAGAACTCTATAATGAACTCCATATAGATGAAAAAACGGATCATGTTATATTTAAAAAGAGGTACAGCGCATTCATACCGGCACCTTCAAAGATTGACGACCTGTTAAAAAAACTGGGGAGAAATCAACTGATTATTGCCGGTGTTGCATCGAATGTATGTGTAGAATCAACTGCAAGGGATGCCATGCAACTGGACTATGAAATCATTCTGGTGTCAGACGGAACTGCAGCCATAGATAAAATGATGTATGAAATGACTATTGCCAATATAAAACTCTTTTTCGGTGATGTAAGAAGTACAGAAGATATTTTAAATGAGTTATCACAGTGTAAGGAACAGGTATAGTGTATTTATATGAGAATCGTAACGCGTGACGCGTGACGCGTGACGCGAGGATAATAGCGTTTCCGTGACGCATAACGTATGCCATTTATATTACAGGTTATTTATATATATAAGGAGGTTCAACAGATGTTTCCCCTTGAAAATAAAAGAATTCTCTCCTTTGAGACCTGGGGGTCAGGTTCATTTCATGGAGAGCTGCTTGCAATGATGGGAGCGGAAGTTATAAATATTGAGGATCCGCAGCAGGGCGGAAATCCTTTACGAAAGATGGGGTCTCTCTATCTGGATGATGAAAAAAAAGATAATGAAGGCAGCCAGTTCTGCCTCCACAATAAAAAAAGTCTTTTTCTGGACATAAGAACAGAAGAAGGTAAAGAAGTTTTGCACAGACTCGCAGCCGTATCTGATGCAGTTATAAATAATTTTCGCGGCACAGTTCCCGAAAAACTGGGCATTACCTATGAACATCTGAAAAAATTCAATAAAAAAATCGTCTGCACCCATCTTTCCGGCTATGGAAGAGATAATGAAAGAGCGGACTGGCCCGGTTATGATTTTCTTATGCAGGCAGAAACAGGATGGATGTCCCTTACGGGAGAACCTGGAGATATGCCGACAAAGGTAGGAGTATCGGTAGTGGATATTCTCGGAAGCGTCTATGGCGCCCTGTGCACCGTGTCTGCCCTCTACAGAGCCGAAAGAACAGGCTTCGGAGGAGACGGAGATACAAATCTCTTTGACATTGCATTGAACTGCACCTGTTACCAGGGACTGTGGTTTTTAAATGACGGATTTGCGGCGGGGAAACAGCCAAGATCTGCCCATACAAGCCAGAGCCCGTCACAGATTTATAAAACATCGGACGGATGGATTTATATTGCCTGTCTTTCTCAGAAATTCTGGGAATTGCTCTGTGAAAAAATAGATCATGAAGAATTAAAATCTGACGGGCGTTTTATTACAAACGATTTAAGAATGAAAAACCGCAGGGAATTAACTGAAATTCTGGATGGCATATTTTCCGGGAAATCTGCCGGTGAGTGGATGAAGATACTGAGCGGAACAGTTCCTGCCGCACCTGTAGCAGACATAAGGGAAGCCATGGAGAATCCCTATCTCCTGGAAGCGGGGAAACTTCTTTCCATACCCTATGACAGAAGTTCACGGAGAAAAGAAGTCAAATTTATCGCTCCTCCCTTCAGTTTTGACGGCAAAAAATTTACCGATTTTAAAACAGGGCCTGCACCAGGGGAACATACTGTGGACATACTGAAATCTCTCGGATATGAGGAAAAAGACATAGAGGAACTCAGAGAAAAGAAAATTATTATGACCACAGGCATGTAATGAGTGAGTAGTGAATGGTGAGTAGTGAGTAACAGTGCCATATTCTACTCACCACTCACTACTCACTTAAATTCTAATAAGAACCTATCCGAAAAGTAATATTTATTGTACACCCTTCCGGGGGGGGGAGGCTCTGGAACAACGAATTCTCCGAAGGACAAAATATATACCGTATTAACAGTAATTTATAAATTACTGACCTGAGCATAAGCATGTAATAAAAGTTTTCCTCCCGTAACGCGTAACGCGTTACGCGAGCATATATTTATTATTTATGCTCACCTCAGTAAATAAATGTAATATCGTAGCAGTCTTTAAAGACATGCTGTTTTGCACGAGGATTATAGATTTTTCGGAAGAGCCTTACCCACCGGAAGGTATTTGATGACTTTCCGGATAGGCTCTAAGGACTGTAAGAAAAATAACTCCGGCAAATTGTTAGAACGGTTATCATACTCGCGTCACGCGTTACGCGTTACGCGTCACGATATAAATTATAACTATGATGTAATTATTTTCAGACAGTTCCTAAGTTGTGAATTATACTATAATCTGTTTATAAGAGAAGGATAAAATTTTGTCATACAGGAAGGACATACACTTTCTGTAAAATCGGCTTCCGAATGAATTTTTATATATTCTTCCACACTATTCCAGTATCCCTTATCATCTCTCATTTTTTTACATGAAGAACATATAGGTATAAGGCCATTCAGCGTTTTGATTTTAGCCATGGCTTCCTGAAGATCGTAAAGCAGCTTTTCTCTTTCTTCTTCATGCATTTTCTTTTCTCTCCTGTCTCTCAGAGCAAGGAGAATGGATTTTTTATCATACCAGTCCACAACAGACACGGTTATATCAACAGGACAGAGAGAGCCATCGGAGAGGATAATTTCTTTATATTCACAGACATTATCGTAAAAATTGACATGTTCCGGAGAGGATAAAATTTTATCCTCTCCGGGAAATAATCCTGTATAATCCCTGTATAGAAGATTTTTATAGCCCAGCATATAGCATGCCTGTTGATTTGCATGAACAATAAGGCGGGTATAGCCGTCTATAATCAGAAGCATATCGGTAATGCTGTCAAAAAAAGATTTAAATTTTTCTTCTGCTTTCTGCAGTTTAATCTCTTTTTGCTGTAATTCTTTTTCCAGAGAGACAATCTTCTGGCGAAGTTCTATTAGTTTTTCTGTTTTTTCTGTTTTACCTTCCATATCCAGAATACTCATTATAATTTATTTCATAACAGTTTATAATTACTGGCTTAAACATAATAATACAATATATACTCTCGTAAAGCATTACGCTTCACGGGAGGAAAACGTTTATTACATACTTATGTTCAGGCCAGTAATAACCTCTTAATGCGTAAGGAATACATGTGACTCATCACACATTACTGATTACGAAACATTTAATTCAGATAATTCAAAAATCATTCTCTTACATCGGAAAATTTCCTGTAAAAAAACCATGGCATTATCTGAATATTACAAATCATCTATCTTCAAAATGGGCGTAATCTCTATGTTTATGCCCTGTATAAAGCTGTCTTGGCCTGACTATTTTCTGAGTAGGGTCTCCGAACATTTCAAGCCACTGAGAACACCATCCCGGAATACGTCCTATGGCAAAAAGAACGGTGAATATATCAGAAGGGAAATTCATGCTCTGATATATAAGTCCTGTATAGAAATCTACATTGGGGTAAAGACCTCTCTTTACAAAATACTCATCTTCCAGAGCAATACGCTCTACTTCCAGGGCAAGCTCAAGAAAAGGATTCATACCTGTTACTTCAAAAACCTCATAAGCAAGTTTCTTTACTATAGCAGCTCGCGGGTCATAAGACTTATATACCCTGTGACCAAACCCCATCAACATAGCTTCTTTTGCTTTCACTTTTTTTATAAATTCAGGCACTTTATCCTTTGAACCTATCTGAGCAAGCATCTTTAATACCGCTTCGTTTGCGCCGCCGTGGAGAGGCCCGTAAAGAGCTGCCACTGCAGCTGCCACTGCAGTGAAAGGATCACAGTGTGAACTGCCAACACTTCTCATAGCGTTTGTACTGCAGTTCTGTTCATGATCTGCATGAAGTATAAAGAGTTTATCAAGGGCTTTAATCAATACAGGATGAACCTTACATTCCTCGTCAGGCATGTTAAACATCATATGAAAGAAATTTTTCACATAACCGTAATCATTCCTGGGATATATATAAGGCATACCCATTCTGTGCCTGTATGCGAAGGCAGCCAGAGTAGGAGCTTTTGCAATGAGGCGGAGAACAGACCTTTCATTCTGTTCCGGATCCTTTACGTTTTTCGACTCGCCCCAGAAACATGAAAGTGCTGATATGGTAGCTACAAGTATCCCCATAGGATGGGCATCATAATGAAAACCATCCATGAATTTTTTAATATTTTCATGTACGTAGGTATGGGTTAAAATATTTTTTTCGAATTTTTCAAACTCTGTCCCGGTCGGTAAATCTCCATAAATAAGAAGATAGCATACTTCAAGAAAACTGCTCTTCTCTGCCAGTTGTTCTATAGGGTAACCTCTGTATTTAAGTATACTATTCTGTCCGTCTATAAAGGTAATTGAGCTTTTACATGTAGCAGTATTTAACAGAGCAGGGTCATAACTCAGAAGACCAAAATCGTCGTCCTTTGTTTTAATCTTTCTGAGATCAATGGCATTTATGGCACTGTTTTGTACCAGAGGCAATTCATATGTTTTCCCGGTCCTGTTATCAGTAACAGTAAGAGTTTCTCTCATTTTAAATACCTCCCTCAAAATAAAAAATTTTCTCAAAGAATATTATAACATAATATGAACAAAAAATCTTCACAGCCGGAATTACTTATTATTTATCTCCGGTTTTACAGAAGTCTTAATCTCTAAAGGACTATTTTCCATATATATACTCCTGGAAGGGTAGGCCACTTCCATACCCAGTTCTTCCAGGATATTCATAATTTTTAAATTCACATCATGGTGGACTTCTAAATATTCATTCCATACAGTTGTATTGGTAAAAAAATAAAGAAATAAATTATATGAACTTTCGGCAAATTCCGTAAAATAAACATATATTACGTCATTATTTATATCCGGATGATTGGCCAGCATTTCCCTGATCCTGCTGCACAGTTCATTAATCTGACCGGATTTATTCGAACATGTAATGCCAAGTTTAAAGGTAATTCTCCTCTTCCTCATTATAGATCTGTTAATAATAGGTTTTGATGCTATAAGAGCATTCGGAATTGTTACAAGTGCTTCATCAAAGGTTCTAACTTTAGTACACCTAAGCCATATATCTTCTACAGTTCCCTCTATGTCTGGAGTAACTATCCAGTCTCCAACCGTAAAGGGTTTGTCCAAAAATATAGTAATAAACCCGAATATATTTGCCACAAAATCCTTGCTGGCAAGAGCAAAAGCGAGACCTCCAATACCAAGACCTGCAATAATACTGGTCACATTATAACCGAATTCCTGGAGGATCATAAGGATACCCATTATTATTACAATGGTTTTAACAGTGTTTCCTCCAAATACTATAATATAATTATCCAGTTTTTTCTCTCTTTCTTTAATTATTGTTCTGAGTAAAATGATAAAAACATTTAAAGCTCTATATATGGCCCAGGTTATTATAAAAATCAGGATAATACGTTCTGCCTTATTTATAAAGGCAAAAACCTTTTCTATTCCGAGAATATAAAAACCTATCCATACAGCCAGAGCAAAGAAAAGCAGTTTAAAAGGAGTGTTCATTTCTTTAATAATATCATCATCAACAGGAACAGGTATTTTAGAAGTCAAACTATTCAGTATTTTCATAGCAGGTTTTCTGATAAATTGTCTGAGCAATAAAATAAATATGAAAAATAAAAGTGCCAGAATAAGGCGAACCAGATCTATACCGATAAATTTATAATCATGAATATTACTCAGTTTTACGAATAAATCATTTAAAAAAAACATTTTCCCTCCTGGTGAAATATATATAATTTTCATAAAGTTTTTATACGAACTATTTCCATAGAAACTATTTTTTATTATAACTTATATAAGAAAAAATATCAAATTTTTCTCTTCATAATCAGAGTAAAGGAACTACACATAATAAACCTGACCTGTTTATAGTAACAAACATGACCGGAGCGGTCACAACCAAATATGAGGATAAGCATCCAGTGAAGTCACAAGCTTCATAATTCTCATATAACTCATGGTTTTTCCTCCCGGAAAATCTTAAAGGCAGGAGAACTGTAGTTTTCAGGAAGATAACCGGCAGGAATAGTAGTCTGGTTGCCGTCTCTCATGGCTCTGTAATGAGGAGACATGATTTCTACTCCTCCTTCATTGAATTTATCCTGAATATTCTGGTGAATTTCCGAATAAATTCTGGCCATACTGTTAGGTTTATTTGTATAGGCATTCAACTGGTAGCTTACATAAAAATCATCCAGACTGGTCTGTAATACAAAAGGCACCGGTTCTTTTAAAATATCTTCTGTCATAAGAGCGGCGTCTATAAGGAGTTTATGCACATCCTTCCAGGGAACATCATAACCTATTGTAACCGTTGTATGAAGTATTAACCCCGGTTCCTGAGAAGCAGTGCTGTAATTTGTAATATGGCTTCCCAGTATCATGGCATTGGGCATGGTAATATCCACATTTTTTATCGTTCTGATACGGGTTAAAAGAAGGGTTTTTTCTATTATATCTCCTGTAACATCTCCTATTTTCACCCTGTCTCCGATTTTGAAAGCATTCATGTATATAAGAATAATACCTGCCACCATATTGGACACAACTGCAGTTGAGCCGAGAGAAAAAAGAACACCAAGGAAAAGGGATATACCTTTAAAAGCAGGTGAATCATATCCGGGTAGATAAGGAAATATTATAATCAATGAAAGGGCAATAATAAGAAAACGAACAATCATATAGGTAGGCTGTGCCCATTCTCTATAAAAACCTGGAAATTCTACAGTACCTTTTTCCAATTCTACAAAGACAAATCTGACAAATCTGATTATATAATAGGTAACAAAGGCCACAAAAATAATAAAAAACAGATGAGGAAGATAGGATAATAATTTTATCCATATAATATAAATTCCTGAAAGAACATAGCTAAATAGTTTTGTCCCCACATCCTTTGTCCAGACAAAAAAACTGAAGACAAGGGAAAGATATATATAGCAAATTATAAATTTTACCGTAAAAGCAATTATTTTTACCGATTTTACAATAAACCCTGCAATTTTGTCTCCTGAAAGAAGTACAAGCTTCTGTATCTTAATATCGGAAATACGGCTGCCCTGCCAGGAATTAATCTTCTTATATATTAAAGCAAGTAATCTATCCAGAATCATTAAAAGTAATGCAAAAATCAGTGTTGTAATAAGGGAATAAATAATACCGTACATAATAGTCTTAAAACTGCGTTCTTCTTTATAACTTTTCAGCATATTTCTTATTTTCTGAGCATACTTATCTGCTACTTCTCTGTCAGAAAGACCTTCATGTTTCCCGTCTTCCTGACTCAGAGTCATTATTACTATATCTTTATATATAATACAGGGATGGCCGTCTTTTATCTCTACCTTAATCTCTTCCGGATTAAAAGACCTATCATCTGAAATTTTTTGCAATCTATTTAATATAATACTGACTCTTTCCTCAGGAGAATAAGGCCCCATAGCTGTATTTACAGAAAAAAGTTCTTCTTCGTAAAAAATAACAGGAATATTTTTCTTTTTATACACAGTAATTTTCACATCAGGAGTAGGTACAGGAGTGACAGAAGGCAATGAATTAGCATCATGTATTACTGCAGCAGGACTACCTTCCGGTACAGAAGTTTTATCTGTTACGGGAGTAATAGAAGGGACAGAAGGGATGTTTCTGGTTTCAGACGAAGCAGGACTACCTTCCGGCACAGAAGTTTTATCTGTTACGGGAGTAAGAGAAGGAATGTTACTGGCTCCAGGTGAAGCAGGACTGCCTTCCGGTGCAGAAGTTTTATCTGTTACGGGAGTAAGAGAAGGAATGTTACTGGCTTCAGGCGAAGCAGGACTGACTTCCGGTACAGAAGTTTTATCTGTTATAGGAGTAAGAGAAGGAACAGAAGAAACGTTACTGGTTTCAGACGAAGCAGGACTATCTTCCGGTGCAGAAGTTTTATCTGTTACGGGAGTAAGAGAAGGCAATGAAGTTAGAATTGGTGTTCCTGAACTAATTATGTTCTCCGTCTGTCCTGTAACTGTATCTATACCTGTTAATAATACTAATAGTATAAAGAATACAACATATTTTAGGGACATAAAATACCTCCTGAAAAATTTCGAGTGCCTTTTTATGAAATGTACGTAAAATTACCTGTCATTATTAAATGCAATCTTTATTTTTTTAGATTTCTTTTTAAAATTGACAATACTTTATATAATGTGTATAATGAAATCGTATCTACAGAAACGATTTCTAAAGAAATAATATTGTATTATATAATATTTATTTCTTTCAACAGATTAAAACGTTTTATATTACTTCCCTTAACCATTTTACCTGATTATGTAAACATTCGGCAATAAACTCTTATAAGAACTACATAAAAAGGAAAACTTTTATTACATGCTTATGGTCAGGCAAATAAATACTCTTCAATTACTTTATTATCAGCGCAAACACTAAGATTATATCAAAAAATACTTATTCTTACAAAGTCATTTTAGCACAGTTTTTATAACATTGTAACTATATACGAGTATAATTCAAAACTTATCATAAAGAGAGCAACATACATAAAAAAAATGTTTTGTAAATTAATCTTATTTTTGAAAAATATAACTTCAGAACCTGTTTTTATTACTTTTTCCATATTGTGTATTGGTCTTGCCATAGGAAAATTTAATATTAAGGGTTTTTCCATTGGAAATACAGGCATATTTTTCACAGGCCTCCTTTTCGGCATAATAGGCTTAGAAACATCCGATTTTATAACAGTTTTTGGACTTGCTATGTTTATGTATATTATAGGTATACAGGGGGGGGAAGGTTTTTTAATCTCATAGGCAGAAAAGGATTACCTTATCTTTTGATTGCTTTTACTCTCTGCGCAGTCAGTTTTACAGCTTCTATTTTAACATCTCATATTTTTCATTTTCCTTCAGAGATAATACTTGGAATATTTACAGGAAACCTTACCAGTGCATCAAGTTTATCTATACTTATGGAAAGTGGATGGAAAGGGAAAATGTTTGCAGCCTATGGTATTGTATTTCCTGTGGGGCTGGCACTTCCTGTTATATTCGTTCAAATTATTCCTTTTATACTCAGAAAAAATTTATATAAAGAAACAATAAGAGAGAAAACCAGAGAATTACATAATTGCCTTACGTCAAGGAAATTTATGGTAGAAAATTCTGATATAACAGGGAAAAAGCTCAGTGAAACAGGTATAAGAGAAAAAACGGGAGCAACACTCTCAAAAGTTAGAAGGAAAGGAAGAATAATCATACCTGGGCCGGAAACAGTATTAAAAAGAGGAGATATAGTAATGGCAGAAGGGACAGAAGAATCCCTTAAATTGACAAACGAACTGCTCGGTAATATAACTTATGATAATATGGAGATAAATCCGCTTATAGAAACAAGGCAGATTATTATTACAAATCCTTCTGTACATGAAACTCCCCTTCAAGATCTTGGTATATCACAGAATTATCATATAGTAATAACAAAAATCTGGCGAAGTGGTATTGAATTTGCGCCAAAGAAAAATTTTGTTCTGGACATAGGAGATTCTATTCTGGCAGTAGGTAAAAAAAAGAATCTTGACAGACTTGTACAACTACTTGGTAAACAGGAAAAAAGAACGGGGGAAGTAGATTTTTTATCCATGTCCTTTGCCATAGCAGCAGGCATTATTGCAGGGAATATACATATACCTGTTCCAGGAATAGGAATGTTTATGCTCGGATCGTCTGGAGGAGCACTCCTGATGGGAATGATTCTTGCATATTTCAGAAGATCCGGTTTTCTCACAGGTCAGATGTCACCTGCGGCAAGAAATATATTAAAAGAATTAGGGCTGAGCCTTTTCATGGCAGGTATAGGAGAAAAAGCCGGGATGGAAATAATCTCTATGGACCTGCATAGTATTCTTTTTATAATCTTATCTTCAATATTTATACTTCTGCTCAGTATGATTTCTATGTTATATGTAAGTTACCGGTATCTCCGAATGAATTTAAGCAACAGTCTGTCATGTATAGCAGGAGCATTGACCAGCAGCCCCGCTCTTTCAGTTATTTCATCTGCAACAGCTTCGGAGGAACCTGATTTAATTTTTGCTTCTATGTATCCTGTTTCTCTCATATGTATTGTTTTAACCAGCCAGCTGCTGGCAATAATCTGCACTATTACATAGATGGTGTATTCATCCATTTAAAGAAAATAACAAATAATAAACTTATAACAATACATGTAACGATCATTACAGGAATACCGGTACGAAGCCAGAGACTAAAAGAAATCGGTTTTCTGGTTTTTTCACTCAGAGATACAATTATTACATTGGCCGTAGAACCTATAGGTGTGGCATTACCTCCCAGGCCCACACCGAGTGCAAGAGCCCACCAGAGAGAAGTAACATGTATGCCCATTTCTCCCAATTTTTGAATCACAGGAACCATGGCTATTGTAAAAGGAATATTATCAATAACGCCTGATGCTATTGCACTTACCCAGAGTAAAAGCATATCTGCAAGTAAGATGTTTTCTCTTGCCAGATCAATTATACCGGAGGAAAACAAATGGAGTAATCCTGAAAACTTCAGTCCTCCCACACAGATAAAGAGAGAAGCAAAAAACAGAAGAACATTCCATTCGACATGACTTATAGTTTCTTCCATAGGAGGACGTACAAGCAGTAAAGCAAGAGAAGCTCCCGTCAGAGCCACATAGGCAGGGGTAAGATGAAGCAGACCCTGTAAAAAGAAAAATATTATTACAAAACCGAGGACTGTCAATATTTTTCTGGCATTCTGCGGATCCTTGAGGGCTTTCTTTTCATTCAGACTCATCAGACCTTTTATAGTTTTAGGTTTTACAGACAATTCTTTACGAAAAACGATTCTGAATATAATAATAGTAACAAACCATGCCACAAGAGACA
>CAYSLJ010000059.1:20823-38093 GCA_964431735.1 uncultured Synergistia bacterium
TTACGAAAAACGATTCTGAATATAATAATAGTAACAAACCATGCCACAAGAGACATGGGAGCCAGATGGGTCAGGAACTCCAGAAAAGTAAATTTTGTAACAGTGGCTATTATTACATTGGGAGGATCTCCTACCATGGTGGCAATTCCTCCTATGTTTGACAGCATGGCTTCTGCCATAAGGAAAGGTACGGCATTTATATGAAGCATTTCGGCAATCAATATTGTCACGGGAGCAATAAGAACAACAGTGGTAACATTATCCAGAAACATAGATAAAACAGATGTAGTCGCCCCCAGGAATACCATCAGAAACCATACATTTCCTTTCGATTTTTTTGCAGTCACAATTGCTGCATACTGAAAAAAACCTGTCTGCTGAAGGAGTCTTACAAGAATCATCATGCCCAGAAGCAGTCCCAGTGTCTCAAAATCAACTGTGTGGAGCGCTTCTTCTGCAGAATAAAATTTCATGATTATCCCGCTCCCTACCATTACGGAAGCGCCAACCATCGCTGCAATAGTTCGGTGAACCTTTTCTGTAAGGAGAAGAGTAAAAGTAAGAATAAAAATAACAAGAGCAATAATCTGAGGCAATGTCATATTAAAACATCTCCATTCATACAAGAAGAAAAAAATCCTGCCATAATACCTCCTGCAGGACGATTTTCTCTATTTACAGCAAGCAAATTCATAAAATCATATTTATCCGTAATTTACGGCGTATTCATCCATTTAAAGGAAATAACAAATAATAAACTTATAACAAGACATGTAAAGATCATTACAGGAATACCGGTACGAAGCCAGAGATTAAAGGAAATCGGTTTTTTGGTCTTTTCGCTGAGAGATACGATTATCACATTGGCTGTAGAACCTATAGGAGTGGCATTACCTCCGAAACCGACGCCAAGGGCAAGAGCCCACCATAGTGAAGAAACACATATCCCCATTTCTCCCAGTTTTTGAATCACAGGAACCATGGCTATTGTAAAGGGAATATTATCTATAATTCCAGATGCTATTGCACCTACCCAGAGTAAAAGCAGATCGGCAAATAAAAGGTTCTCTCTGGCAAGGCCAACTATACCTGTGGAGAATAATTCCAATAATCCTGAAAACTTCAGTCCTCCCACACAGATAAAGAGAGAAGCAAAAAACAGAAGAACATTCCATTCGACATGACTTATAGTTTCTTCCATAGGAGGACGTACAAGCAGTAAAGCAAGAGAAGCTCCCGTCAGAGCCACATAGGCAGGGGTAAGATGAAGCAGACCCTGTAAGAAGAAAAATATTATTACAAAACCGAGTACTGTCAATATTTTTCTCGCATTCTGCGGATCCTTGAGGGCTTTCTTTTCATCCAGGCTCATCAGTCCTTTTATATTTTTAGGTTTCGCAGACAGTTCTTTACGAAAAACGATTCTGAATATAATAAGAGTAACAAACCATGCCACTAGAGACATGGGAGCCAGATGGGTCAAAAAATCCAGAAAAGTAAATTTCGTGACAGTGGCTATTATCACATTGGGAGGATCTCCGACAAGAGTGGCAACTCCTCCTATATTTGACAGCATGGCTTCTGCCATGAGAAGAGGAACGGCACTTATATTAAGCATTTCGGCAATCAATATTGTCACGGGAGCAATAAGAACAACAGTGGTAACATTATCCAGAAACATAGATAAAACAGATGTAGTCGCCCCCAGGAATACCATCAGAAACCATACATTTCCTTTCGATTTTTTTGCAGTCACAATTGCTGCATACTGAAAAAAACCTGTCTGCTGAAGGAGTCTTACAAGAATCATCATGCCCAGAAGCAGTCCCAGTGTCTCAAAATCAACTGTATGAAGCGCTTCTTCTGCAGAATAAAATTTCATTATTATTCCGATTCCTACCATTACGGAAGCGCCAATCATGGCGGCAATAGTACGGTGAATCTTTTCAGTAATGAGAAGAGTAAAAGTAAGGATAAAAATAACAAGAGCAATAATCTGAGGTAATGTCATGTCAGAGCACCTCCGCTTTCCATGGAAGCGGAGAGAAATCCTGCAGCAATATCCACACGGGAAGCAATACCGACAAGACGACCTTCCTTATTTACAACGAGTAAATCCATGAAATTATATTTATCCATAATGGCAAAAGCCCGCAACAAACCGCATTCCTCATCTACAAGAACAGGTTTTTCCATAATTTTTTTCATAGTAATATGTTCTATTTCCGGTATATCGCTGAAATGAAGATCCTCAAGAGAACCGAAGTCAGCTACAAAATCAATATTATCCAGTAAAGAAACGAAATTAGGCATAAACACCTTTAAAATACAGGGAAGTCTTACTACTCCTATGAGAGTTTCATTATCATCCACTACAGGAAGTGTACCTGCCCGTCTTTCAATTATCAATTTCGCCGCATCCCTTACAGTAGTTGACGCTCTGATAGCAATGACATCCTTCATACAATTCTTGAGTATCATTAATAACAACTCCTTTCGAAAATATTATTACAGTGTCATTTCATAACTTATTGGAATTTAATGGGTCGTCACACGTAACGCGTGACGCGTGACGCGTGACGTGTTACAGTTTTACATACCTGCCCATCACCTATTACGCTTTACTCATTACGGGGTTATTATTTATGGATAGTTATGAAACTAACTGTAATATAACATTCATAGATTTAGTTGATAGAAAAAATAATTATTACCAGTTTACAACAAAATCGTTGCAATAGCAACCATTTTATATAATTTTTAATAAAAATAACTTGCAGAAAATTGAACGTAATGATACTATAAATAAAATATATTTATATGAAAATCGTAACGCGTAACGGGTTTATCTCTTTACGCATTACGCATTACGTGTTACGAGAGCATATATGTAATTTATGCTTATCTCATTAATTAATATCAAACATTACGGGGTTTTTACATAAAATATAAAAATGGGCAATCCAGAACAATTTTTCGAAAGTGAAACACTCATAATTGAATTACTTGTCCTTGTAACAATTGTCGCTGTAGTGGCACAGAGGCTGAGGATGCCATACACGGTAGCTCTTGTAATCGCAGGGCTTTTTGTAACCAGCCAGTCTCCTGTAAATATTGAAATAACACCTGAACTCATACTGGGCATATTTATACCTCCCCTGGTGTTTGAGGCAGCTTTTCATGTGGAATTCAATGTATTAAGAGATAATTTTACCCCCATATTAATGCTTGCCGTACCTGGAGTCATTATAACTACATTGATTGTAGGAGCAATTATAACCTTTGGAACAGGTGTATCAATGTCAGTAGCAATAGTATTCGGCGCCCTTATTTCTGCCACAGATCCTGTAGCAGTGGTGGCACTGTTCAGAACACTCGGTGTCTCGAAAAAACTTGCCGTAACGGTAGAAGGAGAAAGTTTATTCAATGACGGTACTGCTATAGTGCTGTTCAAACTGGCTCTGGCTGTGGCATTAACCGCTTCATTTAACCTTCCCTTATCTGTACTGAGTTTTTTAAAGGTTTCCTTTATGGGACTGTTAATAGGAGGGGTTTTAGGATGGATAGCCTCACAGATTATAGCCCGTATTGATGATTATCTTATAGAAATAACTATAACAACCGTTCTGGCCTATGGCAGTTATCTTATGGCAGAAAATTTTCATGTAAGCGGCGTACTTGCAGTAGTGGCTGCAGGCATATCAAGCGGGAACCTTGGTCCCAGCGGAATGTCTCCCACAACTAAAATAGTTCTTTACAATTTCTGGGAATATCTGGCTTTCCTGGCAAATTCAATGGTTTTTCTTTTCATAGGACTTAAAATAAATATATCTACAATAGTAAAAGATATGGATGATATACTGGTAGCTGTTATTGCAGTATTAATCAGCCGCGCCATTGTTGTATACGGGCTTTCATGGCCTGTACACCACTATCTGGGAGGATATATGCCGAGAACGTGGAGACATATTCTATTCTGGGGAGGGCTCAGAGGGGCACTGAGTCTTGCTCTGGCTCTTACACTCCCTCTGAATTTACCTAACAGGGAACTGCTTCAAACAATGGCTTACGGAGTTGTACTGTTCACTCTCCTTGCACAGGGCACAACCATTCAATTTATATTAAAAAAACTCGGACTTACTGAAAAACCTGAAAGAAGGCTGACAAGGGAAAAGAAGTGGGGGAAACTCTATTCCACAAGAGCAGGTATTCAGAGTTTAATAAGATTAAAGGAAGAAGGTATTCTTTCCGGTGACATATGGATCGGTATGAGTGAAGAATATGATGAGATTGATGAAAAACTCACAAAAGATCTGACGGATCTGTTCGCAGAATATCCTGATATGGAAAAAGAAATACTTATTCAGGCAAGAAGAGATGCTTTAACAGCAGAAAAAAGCGCCCTTGGCGATGCTCTTCACAGAGGCCTTCTTTCCGATGAAGTTTATACAGAGTTAAAAGAAGAAATAGATAGAAGACTTGAAGCTCTGTCTGTTATAGAATCATGGGAGTAATGTAAATGAAAACACTCGTATGTGCCATAAGAGGCGGTCAGGCAAGTAAAAAAACCCAGGAGAAAGCAATCGATATTGCAAAAGAAAGAGGTTTTAATATAACATTTCTCTATGTTATAGACAACAATTTAATTGAAAAATCTGACCACACCATCAGGGTGGAACTCAAAGATGAAGTAATAAAAATGGGAAGGCTTCTCTTACGTATAGCCAGAGCCAGGGCAAAGAAAAAAGAAGTGGAAGCGGATTTTATAATAGATGACGGCACAATAAGAGAAGCCATAGAAAAATGTATCACTGAAAAAAAAGCTGAACTGCTCATTCTAGGCAGTCCAAGAGAAGAACATAATCAAAAATATTTTAAAAAAGAACAGATAGAGAAATTTGCCGAATTAATTACAGCATCTACGGGAGTTAAGGTAGAAATAGTTTAGAAATGAGTAGTAAATGACGGGTATTTTCTACTCACCACTCACTACTCACTGTATCGTGACGCGTAACGCGCAATGGCATTAAGTTAACGTTATAACCGTCTAAATTGGCTGCCTGGCGCTCCTCCGAAAAAATCTAAACTGTAACATTTATATCTGTTAGAGCTTACATCATGCTACTTTACACTGTATATCAATTAAATACACTTGTGCCGCCGTGATATTTTTTCTCCAGAGCACCAGGCAGCCAATTTGCTATATGTTTCTTAACTTAACGCCATTGCGCGTAACGCGTGACGCGAGGATAATAATCGTTCTAATAATTTGCCAGAGTTATTTTTCTTACAGTCCTTATCCGTGTTTTGCCAGATAACCTGCCACTCCGTCGGAAGTAGGTTTCATGGCTTCTTCCCCTTCCTTCCAGTTGGCAGGACATACTTCACCATGGGTATCTACAAACTGCAGTGCATCAAGTGTACGAAGTGCTTCGTCAACACTTCTGCCTAAAGGCAGATCGTTTACCAGGGCATGACGTACCACACCTTTCGGATCTATAAGGAAAAGTCCTCTTAAAGCTATAGATTCATTGACCAGCACTCCATAGGCCTTTGAAATATTTTTATCCAGATCTGACACAAGAGGATATTGAACATTTCCTATACCTCCCTGATCACGGGGAGTATTTTTCCATGCCAGATGGGTAAAGTGTGAATCTATGGAGACTCCGATGACTTCACAGTTCTTCTTTTTAAATTCAGCCAGTTTTTTATCAAAAGCTATAATCTCGGTAGGACATACAAAGGTAAAATCCAGAGGATAAAAGAATAAAAGAACATACTTGCCTCTGAATTTCGACAGACTCAATTCCTCAAAGGTATTATTCGGCATAACTGCCTGGGCTTTAAAATCAGGTCCTTCTTTTGTTACAAGACACATAGTCATCTTCCTTTCTCTATTTAAATAATCAAGAATTACATTTCATTATTTTAACCGATTGTCTTTTATATGTCAAGACTTTTTAATAATTTTCAATTCTATATTTCATCAAAACCTTCCTGTAATTCCATCTAAAATTATCAAGTTTTTCCAGAGTAATGACTCCCTGTATATAAAGTTCAAAGGCTGCAGAAAGATTATTTCTTGCTTCCAGCACAGATTTATCATTCCCCGATTTCCCCCCTCCTGTTTTGATTTGAACAATATATTCAGGAGGAAATTTCAACGTCACATCTGACACTGAAGAGGGATGAAATTTTTCTTTTACAGGCTTAAAATCAGATTTTACTTTATTCATTTTTTCCTGAAGAGCTTTAAATGCAACTTTTACTTCAGAGGTGTATAAAAACTCCTCACTTTTTTTCTGCTTTTCCCGGGCAAGGGCAATATGTTTTTCCACAAGCCCTGCGATTGAAGACATTTTTTTTTGCCTGCTTCTAAAATTTTCAGCAAATATTTCTTTGAGGCTGCGTATATAATCGATTTCTTCTCTGTATTTTTTAGAGTCTTTCCCGATAAAAAACCTTTCCTCTTCTGAAAGACCTGCCATAGTAACACTGTAATACGATGACATAGTTTTTATATATTCCATATAGGCTTCTGCTATATTCAAATGAACGAGTGATTCTATAAGAAATATATGGCAGGCAGCTATCTTTTTTTCTTTTTCATATGTTATGGGAGGCAGCTTTTTCGTAACACCTATAAATTTTGCAAAATCCACAAAATTTCCGGCACTGTCTCTCATCTTCAAATCTACATGATCACTCCAGCAGAGTGCTATAATATCTCCCCTGGATACCTTCTGCCCCGATTCCACCAGGGGCCTTACGTGGCCATAGGTAAGGTACAAACCGCCCGAAGACATAACAGTTACTCCATATTCTTCACCGTACCAGTTAATTACATCTGTTACTATGCCATCCCATAGAACAGGTATTTTCGTACCCTTCTCAAGATATATGTCATAACCATAATGTAATCCTGCGCGGCGTCTGTATTTCGATGTTGTTCGCCAGTCCTGAAATCTCCCTGTTATCTCTGCAAGAGGAAAATATTTTCTGGTCAGGTTCAGATAATCGGTAAGAGGAGAAACGGAAGTAATAGTAACTTTCGTAACAGGTTCGGAACGGATATGACTCAAATGTAATAATTTAAGCTTTGCCCCAGCAAGGCGGGCTTTCAATTTCGTATCTGTTTTTTTACAGACATGAAGTTTTTCGGAATAAAGGTCCTGCAGGTTTTCCGGGTCTGAAGATGCAGGAAATGAGATGGAGAGAATAAGACATGAAATAATGATAATATAAATATATTTGTTCCACATGAATAAAAATATACTGCAAAAATTCTGCCATAATTCCGTAAAAAAACAAACAGGCACAGTTTTCTGGAAACTGTGCCTGTCAGATAAAAATTTATGGCTTTAAATCTGTAATAGTATCTACATGTCTTGTGCCGGTATTAATTCTGAATACATTGTCGCCTTCACTGTTTGTAACATAAAGATAACCTTCATCTCTGACACTGCTGGTCAGATCATAAGGATCATTCAGTGTGCCTCCTGTAATAGTAAAGTCTGATACTGTACCGGTCAGATCAGCCCGTGTTATCGTATTGGACAGCATATTTGCCACAAAAACTCCCGTCAAATCATAGAAAATATCTACACCATACGGTGCGTTACCGGTAGCAAAGGATGTAACTGCATTGGTGCCTGTAACCATTATTGAAGCATTATTGGAACCAAAATTACCGGTAAGAGCGTATGTAGAACCAATGTCTATATCCATAGGAGAATTTCCTACAGCTACAGAATTTGGATCATTCAGAGGGTTTACAGCATTTAAAATAACAATTTTATTATCTGCTGTAATATAAAGCCTGTTACTGTAGAATCCTATATATCTGGCATTTGTAGCATTCGGTATATTATATATAGTAGTATAGTTATTTGGATCAACATTTAAAGGGGTTGTTAATTGTGAAATCGGAATAACAAGCAAATCGGTATTATTATTATCTACAATATAAAGGCTTGTATTATCCGTTGTTATACCCATAGGTTTTCTTGCTCTTGTGCCGGGAGGAAGAGGTATTATTCTTCCCGTAGAGGCTCCGTCAGTAATCTGAGAAATATTGGCACTGTTAAAATTGGTGACAAATACCTGATTTGTATTTGTCGTTGTTATCCACTCAGGATTTGTTCCTATACCGGTGCTGATATGACTGGCAGTCGTAGCACCCGGAAGGAAATATGCTACAGTGTTACTTTTATATTCTGCCACATATACTCTACCACTTTCTGTTATTGCTATGCCGTGAGGCTGTCTTGTAGAAGCAACAGGAGTACGTGTATGCGTGGGTGTGGGACCTGTTGCTGTAGCCGTAGGAGTAGCTGTAGGAGGTGTTCCCGTAACAGTTGCCGTAGGTGTAGGAGTGGATGTTGCC
Source organism: uncultured Synergistia bacterium (assembly GCA_964431735.1). Lineage (GTDB taxonomy): Bacteria > Vulcanimicrobiota > SpSt-956 > SpSt-956 > JAKJGF01 > CALARM01. Next base: position 29,213 of record CAYSLJ010000059.1, read on the forward strand.
CCCGGCGGAGGCGGAGGTGGTATATAAACTGTAGGTGTCCTGGGATCAGGTGTAGATGTGGGAGGAGAAGTAGGTGTAGGAGTGGGAAGGAATGTACCTTCCACAACCTGGGTGCTGGTTGTACTATTTGCATTTACACCTGTATTTGCACTTCCTATTACTGCACCGGCTGAATTAAGAGCCTCAAGAATATAATTGCCTACAGTAATATTTGAAAAAGAAAAATTTCCATTACTATCTGTAGTGGTTCTTGCAATTTCAGGGCTGCCCAGAGCTGCTCTCAAAATCACTAACAAATTACCCATAGGACTTCCCTGGCCATTAAGCAGTGTTCCGAGAATATTCCCTTTCTGGGGAGGAACTGCAGTGGGTTGAGACGGATTTACCGGATTGCCTGTAACTGTTCCGGAATCACCACATCCGATTACATACAGACCTGACAGGGAAACAAGAATAAATAAAAGGCAGCACAGTTCTAAAATCCTGTTTTTTTTCATATTTTCCTCCTTAAAAAATAAATAATTATAATAATATCTATTTTAATATTATACTTATTTAACTATATAATTACAAGTGAATTTTCAGAATTACTTTACAGTGTTTTTTATGACAGACAGGTTTATTAATGAGGTGAACATAAATAATACATATATGCTCTCGTGACGCGTAACGCGTAACGCGTGACGGGAGGAAAACGTTTATTAAATGTGACATTGTCACGTTACTTTTCACTTTAAATTTTTATGACAGATTCTTTCTTCCATAATATATAATCACCTGTCATTTTTTAACACAATCATAATTTGATTTATTCCAGTCGAAATGATATAATTTTTTAAGTTATAGTCAGTTTCATAACTATTCATAAATAATGACCTCGTAATGCGTAAAGCGTCATGCGTGATGCGCAGGGATTAAACCCGTCACGCGTTACGCGTTACGCGTCACGATAGCTTAAATTCTAATAAGTTATGAAATACACTATAATAAAGAAAAACAGGAGTATTACATAAAAGTGTTCTTTAAAAGAAAAAAATCAAAAGCTCTTATGGAAGATTTTTCCTATATAGATGACCTGCTTATTGATAAAGATCTTACAGATAATTTTTCTTCAAAGATTAAAAAATATGAAAAATTACCGGAAAATCTTATTAGCTATATAAAAAAAAAAGAAAAACCTGTCAGATGCAACATATGGTCAAATCTTTTTATAGAAATCACAAAAGCCTTCAGAGAAGAGCACAGAGAACAGGAAGGTAAATTTTTAAATAAAATTTATTATACCCTCATAGAATTACTGACTGAATTATTTGACAACCCCGAAGACGAAAACAGTTTTTTCCAGTCTCTCTCTGTCTCTCTCGGAGATTCTGAAGAATACGGAAGAGAACTCATTGTTTACAGAGCTTTAAGATATTGCATTCATTATAATGATGAAGAGGGATGCAAAAAAATCCTTGACAGCAGATTTCTTAAAAAAAATGAGATATATTTCTGCTCCCTTGATTTCTCTGATGACACAGACCCTGTAGACCAGTCAAAAATCATAAAATGGTTCCTTTACCGGTATGACATGGCCAATGCAATCAGATATCTGTCCCTTGTTTCCTGGAAATGGTCTTTCCTGATAAAATTAATCCACATATTGATAAATAAAAAAGGGGCTACAGTGCTTATATTGCTATTTATGATATACTGTAACCTGCCATGCCTCTGGAATGTTAAAATAGAGGAAAGATATTTCTATTATCTTGAATTTACAGTGATTGCCATCTTTCTAACTGTATATCTCATAAATAAAGCTACTGCAAAAAACATAGATGATACAAAGGCAATGCTCCTTTTGTTTCAGGTAAGTCTCCCCAGGCTATGGGGAGCGATTCTTATGGGTTTAATCAACATAGCCCTTTCCGACAGAAGCTGGACCTTCCCATTGAGAATTAAAGAAAGGCATTTTTTTATTATCTGTATCCTGACGTTTATTTCAGCTTATTTATATCTATATCTGGAAGTAAGCAGCCAGGTATCGGATTCAAAACAGGCAACTGCAAGAACATCCAAAATAGTTACACTCGGACTTATAGAAGCTTTCTTTTTTTCTTATCTTATCTGCCAGATCTTTTCGGAATCTGTCATTCCAGATCTTGTACCAAAAGAAGAACTCCTTGTTTTCCAGGGACAACATATGTATAATATTTCAAATATTCTGGTAATGCCAAAATTCATACCGACTATAAAATGTTATCCCACCCTTATAATACTCTGGTCTTTCCTGTCACTCCTTATAGGTATGTTTATACAGAATTTCTGGGACAGGGAAAATTTAATAAGCTCTCCCTTTGCCGATGATATGAAGCTGGAAGTGGCACCAAAGCCGGGAGTGGAGGAACGTAATGCGTGAGGCGTAATGCGTGAGGCGTAATGCGTGAGGCGTAATGCGTGAGGCGTGAAAGTTTGCAATATTTAATAGAGGTGACATATATGAAAATCAAAGGAATCCTTATATTTATGCTATTACTCGTAATATCGGCAGAATCTATGGCAAAAAGCGTATGTAAAAAAGAAGAAGACGTATGGGGCAGCGGTAAATATCCTTATAATTTCAGGATTATTGATGATAAATTATATGCAGGAGGAAGTTTTTTCAATCCCGAACATCATGGGAACTCGACAGAAAAGGTAAGAAGCTATATAAAACTACTGAAATCCATGGGAGTAACATCTGTTATAGCTCTTAATTCCCCTTCTTCGGAAGAAGAAAAAATAGTAAAAAAAGAAGGTCTCATATTTTACTCATGCCCTATGAATGCGGAAAAAGTACCGAACAGTAAAGAAACAGCTAAAATAATGGAACTTATAGATAAAAAAGCCTATATCCACTGTGAATGGGGTGCAGACAGAACAGGAGCTGTTATAGCAAAATATTTACGTTTAAAATGCGGCTATAAAGGTTATGACGCATGGAAAGCAGTCATAACAGAAGGAAGCCATGCAGGTATAATAGGGGGCTTTAAACAAAATTACGGCAACTCAAAATTATTACTTTATTTCTGGCCTGAAGTGGTTAAAGAAAGCCCGAAAATCTGTGAAATATACGGTATATAAAAGGGAATAATCATATTTTGTAGAATTGTTTAGATAGTGAGTCGTGAAAAGTGAAAAGTGAGTAGGGGCGTTTAATTAAACTCCCTGGGATTAAATACGCGTCACGCGTTACGATTATAACACATTAAGCATTACAATTACAGGAGTTTATCCATGTCTTTACGGGCAATCAAACCGACACTGGTCATAGGACTTGGCAGACAGGGGAAAAAGATCATTGAAGAGTTTAAAAATGAACTTTTTTCCAATTTCGGTCATTTACCTTCTGTTCAATTCCTCTCTGTTAATTTTAAAGATGAAGTCCTGGAAGAACAGAATCAAAAAGCAATCATAGAAGATTTCTTTTCCTTCAGACTGGGAAAAGAATTGCTTGAAGACTGGTTTAAAAGAGCTTCTTCTGTAACTCTTCGAAATGCAGAAACTTTTATCAACGAGCATAAATTAAGAGAAAAAGATAAAACAGGACTCATAGAAAACCTTCTTCGTAAAAAAGAAGGAGATATTGTAAAGATAAACATTGAAGAAAAACCTTATATGGGCTATGATGCAGCAGGTCTGAAAAAAGCCATAGAGGAAAACGGCAGAAAATTTGAAATTGAAGGTATTGAAAAGATACAAAAAATTATAGACAGTAACCTGGTGTCAGGAAAAGAAAAAACTGTTTATGCACTGGAAGAAGAAATTAAATACAGTAAACTGTCAGATAAAAACACTCTGGCTTTTCTTGAGGCAATTCAAAAAACTATTACACAGACAGAGCTTACAGTAAAGAAAGAAATTGAAAAGATAAATAAAGAAATAGAACTTAAGAAAGCGGAAAAAACAAAATTAATTGAAATCACTCTATCTGTTACAGAATCAGCCCTTCCGTCTCATAGAAAAAAACTTATCGAATGTCTTGAAGAAAAATTAAATCTCATTGTTACAGAAAAAGCCTGTAAAGCCATTCTTGAATTACTCTCCCATCTCTCTGCCGCCATTAAAGGTAAAGTAGAAAAAATCAGAAATAATCTGAATATAATCGGCTATATTCAGGAAAAAATTAAAGAGAATATTTATGACGAAAAAATTGATGAAAAACAGGATATATATGCAGAAAAGAGAAAATTTTATGAAAAATTAAAACATCGTATTAATAAAATACAGGAAAAATTCGATAAACTCATAGAAACAGAATGGCTGAAATCGGACAATAAAGACGAAGTTCTTTCAAAATTTACCGCTTTTATAAATAGTTATTTTATTCCTGCCGATAAAGAAGAAACTATAACACCTGTAAATATAAAACTCGGTCTTACTATGGATGAAATGATATTGCTTCCGAAATCCGTATCTGATGATATGGAAAAGAAAAGCTGTACATGGGGAGAATATAACAGATGGATTAAAAGAGAAATAAAAAAAATAAAAAACAGAGATGCTGTGGCAGAAGATATGAAAGATGCAGTAAGAGCCGGTTCAAGATCAATATTCTGGGCAAATATCGATAGTATTTCAGCAAAAATAGATCAGAAATTAAGAGATACAACACTTATATCTAACAGGAAAATTTTAAATGAAAAGGGTTTTGAACTTGTAGAAGCAAATGATTTTGATGTATTTCTGGTAGCCTCCCTTGATGATCCTCTGGCAGCAGGTATATATATAGATACTATCTATCTGGCAGAAGAAAGGGTAATATATAATCACGGTACATCAAACAGATACGGCCTTTTTCTGCTGCCTGCAGTGCTGGAAGGTGAAATGCAGGATAAAAATGAGATACAGTCACTGTCTTACATATCTCTGGCAGAACTGGATCACTTCCTTCAGGGTAAAGGATTTAAACAATATTATTATCCCGGTCTCTATGAAATAGAAAACCCCAATAAACCATTTAAAACAGTGTTTCTTGTAGATTATATAAACAGTCAGGGATTCGCCCTTGAAAGTGAAAAAGAAAGAGAAAAAATGTTCAGGGAAATGCTCAGAGCCATGATAGTGACCCCTCTCGGACCAAACCTGAAATCTCTTCCGGCTATTTCTTCATCACTTCAGGGTGATATTTCAGGTAAAAATACCTCTTACGGCTCTTTCGGAATAAGTCTTATGTATTTCCCTGCAGAACTGGTAAGAAAACACTGTGCCTGTCTTCTCGGTGAAAAGATTATTTCAGAACTGTTTATAAGAGATGATTTTTCAGAAAGTAAACTAAAAGAAGAAACAGATGCTTCTATAAATCTTATTAACTCTATAGAAGATAGTTCATTCATACCCAGAACTCCGAAACTCGACAGAAAGCAATTTGAAAATGTAGACCCTTCTGTTCTGGTCAATCGCATAAAACATGAAGCAGGCCTTCTGGAAAGCCGTTTTGCAGAGGAAACAGAAAAAGATTTCACAAAACAGTTACAGGAAAATCTGGAAAAACTGGAAAATAATATAAAAAAACATATAGATATACTCTCAACAGATACGTCATGTGCACTGAAAAGTGCTCTTACCTGTGTGGACAGAATTTACACGGAAATAAAATCAAAAAAAGAAGAAATACAGAAAAAACTCAGATATACGGAAGGTCTTGTTAAAGAAGACGAAGAAAAACATTTCAAAACGTTTGACATACTGCAGTCTACAATAGATTCTTTTGTAGTACCATTCATAGGAACGGTATTGCCTGCAAGGAGAATTAATTTAATAGGATATCTGTCTATCTTACCGGTTCTAGCTCTGCCTGTTATTATAATAATTTTAAGTATCATTTCATTTCTTTTACTGTTAATACCTGTTGTAATAATATTCTTTACTTATATAGTTTATTTTATAAAATATCTCCTGTCATGGAAACGTTATTATGAGAAATACTTCGAAGCACAGGACAGCCTCTTCAATCATATAGATAAAAAAATACTTGACAGAGGACAGCTTATATCACTTAAATTCAAACTCAAGCAGATTGAACGTATGGAGGAAGTCTGTTGTAGTAAAAAAGATTATCTGGATAAAACAATAAAAAAATTATCAGCTATTGCCGATGAACTGAGAGAAGAAAGTAAAGAAGCAAAAGAAGAAATATTTGAACCACGGGGGTCTCTTACATATTTGCTTGTAACAGATAAAGATATAGAAAGATACAGAAAAGACGGAGCAGATACTATTTCTTATGAAGGGAAACAGCTTTACGAAAATCTCGATAACTGGGATGAAGAGCAGGGATATTTAAAAGAAAAAATAAGAAAATCCCTCTGGAACCGCTATGCTTTTATAGAAGAAATGAGTGCAGACGAACTGCTCAGAGAACAGGATAATTCCCTGGATAAAATAAGTGAAATACTGAGAATGAGCCATCCCTTCTGGACTGTAGATGAAATAAAAATACGCCAGAGAGGTACTACAGGAAAGATATATTTTTGCGGTGTTACTGCATCAGAGGAAAGTTTTATTGGAAAAGGCCTTAAAGAAAATCCGCTTTTTTCAAATATGATATTCTTCAGTTTAAATGATCGTCATTTAATACTCCTTGGTCAGGTAGAAACAGGTGTTCCACTGTTTGCCCTGAAGTCATTTAATCAGATGAGAAAAAGTTACAAATTTATTTCTGCTCAAAAGATGTATTCTGCCATTGAAGATGCCACTACCGACCCTTTGCCTCTTAAAATGACAGAAAAATACAACCATATAAGAAGAACCTATCTTCCTGCCAGGCTTCTTGATATTTATATTCCCCCTCCAGATATGGAAGAAGAAGAAATATATGAAAATCTATCGGGAAATCCGGAATTAATGGTTATAATAGAAGAAAAACTGCAGAAATTAATAGAAGATAAAGGAAAAGATAATATTATAAAAAAATTACTGGAAATTACGACAGAAAGAGTAATTTTATCAGAGGAAAGAGAAGTAATTCAGGAATATATAAAGTCTATTCGTAGTGAAAAGTGAAGAGTGAAAAGTGAAGAGTGAAAAGAAATTAATATCCTAATTATACTCACTACTCACTCCTTAAACGAAGTATGAGAATTTATCATCCCTTCATCCTTCACTCTTCATCCTTCACGCTTCTCACATAAACTATAATAGAGAAAGGTAAAGGAGATTATGACGGAAAAAATAAACAGAAGAACCTTTATAAAATCCTGTGCTGCTTTATCTGTTTTCTGCGTGGGAACAGAACATATAGTAGCCGGTGATAACAGCTTGGATATTATAATAAAAGGCGGAAGAATAGTTGATGGCTCTGGCCAGGTAAGTTTCATAGCAGATATAGGAATTAAAAAGAATGTTATTTCTGCCATAGGAGATCTGTCTCTTTATTCTGCCGGGAAAATAATAGATGCTACAGGCATGATAGTTGCTCCCGGTTTTATTGATATACATACCCATTATGACGGCACGGTAAGACCTGATTTGCCTGATATGCAGACAAAATATCCTGATGGTATCTATCAGGAAAGAATCAATAAAATTCTTTTATTCCAGGGTATAACTACCATTATAGGAGGTAATTGCGGTTATTCACCTTTAAATCTGGAAAAACATTTCAAAATAATGCAGAAGAAAGGACTTGCCCTTAATTACGGACTTCTCATAGGACACAGTTCTTTACGAAAAAAAGTCGTACGTACGTCTAACAGGGTAACAGTTCTGACAAAAGATGAAAAAGATGAGATAGAACGTATACTGGTAAGGTCATTCAATCTAGGCGCCCTGGGTATATCTACGGAACTGGAAAATTCATGTGCTTCCCTGGCAGGTACGGATGAGCTCATATATATAGGAAAAATAACTTCCCGTTACAGGGGTATGGTTGCAATTCACAGGAGAAGTGAAACTGAAGATGTTGTGAGATGGACTCAGGAAGCTGTAGATATATGTAAAAAGGCTGAAGTTCCTGTTCAAATATCCCACCTGAGAGTGGTAGGGAAACCTTACTGGATAAGTAATGAATCTGCAATCAAAGTAGTATCGGGAGCTGTCGGAAAAAGATTGCCTCTCAGATGTGATTTTTATCCCTATGACTCGGCACAGGGAACCCTTGAATATATATTTCCGTCTTTTGCAAAAAAAGGAGGATCCTTAAAAGAAAATCTGATAAAAGATTCTACGTTGAAAGCCAGGGTCAGAATGCATCTTCCCGGACAATTCTCTTTAATTTCACCTGAAAATATTATAATTTTTTCAAAAGCATTTCCTGACATATTCGGTAAAAATCTTGAAGAAGCCGGGAAAATACTGGGAAAAACTCCTGCAGAAACAGCAATAGAAATCTTATTGAAAGATGAAAAAGGACATGGAGGCCCTGTAATTTATCGCTACGCCATGTCGCAGGGTAATTATGAAAGACTCGTAAAGTGTAATTTTGCAATTATCTCTTCCGATGGAGGAATAGATTATGACGAACCGGAAATGACCCATCTGGATCCAAGAATATACGGAACATTTCCCAGACTCTTTGGTACCTATGTAAGGGATAAGAAATTTATCTCTATGGAAGAAGCAGTAAAAAGAGTGACAGGAATGCCGGCAGAACAGCTTGGCCTGAAAGACAGAGGATTACTGAGAGAAAAAATGACAGCAGATATAACAGTATTTAACCCTGAAACAATAGCAGACATGTCAGATTACACTTCACCTCCCAGGTACGGGACAGGTGTGGAATATGTTATAATAGAAGGTAAAATTGTAGTTGACAGAGGCATATTTAACGGAGTAAAAGCAGGGAAAATTATAAAAAGATAATTATACTAAGAACCTATCCGAAAAGTAATATTTATTCTATACCCTTCCGGTGGGTGAG
>CAYSLJ010000060.1:0-27261 GCA_964431735.1 uncultured Synergistia bacterium
TTTAATAGATATTATAAAAATTCGTGAGGCTTTTTGAGACAGCCTCCGCGTGACGGGAGGAACAAATTCTCATACTTAGTACCGAGACAGGTAAGTTCGTAACCATTTATGAATTATCTAGTGAGTAGTGAGTAGTGAGTGGGTTTTAGCTCACTATTCACTATTCACTACTCACTATTTATAGTTTTTGGGAGACTCTTTTACCTGTTCCGGTACTTAGTTGTGAGCGAAACGGTCATAGCCGTTTTCAGGAGTATGAACAAAATACTATGAACGATACAATTGTTACAGACAAAAAAAAGCAGAATCTTATCTTATTAAGTATTGCCTTCGGTTCTTTTATGGTCAATCTGGATACCTATATAGTAAATATTTCTCTTCCCACTATTGCAGGCTATTTTCATGCCACTCCTTCCGATGTTTCCTGGGTGTCACTGGCATATAATCTTGTCGTGGCAAGTCTTCTGATGATTTTCGGGAAACTGGGAGATAAACTGGGTTTGAAAAGGGTATTCATATTCGGTCTTGCCCTTTTTACCGTCAGTTCTCTCATGTGCGGTCTTGCCCCGGGACTTTTCTGGCTTGTCATAGGCCGGGCTATTCAGGGTATAGGAGCTTCCATACTTTATTCTATGACTCCTGCAATGGTGCCAAAGTTCATGCCGGAAAATGTAAGAGGTACTGCTTTCGGAACCCTTGCCACTGCTGCAGCACTCGGCATTATGGTGGGTACTCCTCTCGGTGGTATAATAACAGGTTATCTTTCATGGCACTGGATATTCCTTATAAATGTTCCTGCAGGTATTATGGCTATTATTGCATGCAGGAGAATTATGCCTGATGACCATCTCTCAGGGCAGAAAATAAATAAAGGAGGATTCGATTTAAACGGTGCATTTTTGAGCTTTCTCTGTTCTCTCTCTTTTATTTACGGTCTGAACAGCGGGCAGGAACATGGCTGGACTTCTCCTTTGATTATTTTATGTTTTGTCATATCGACAGTTTCTCTTTCCGTTTTTATCTTCTGGGAAAATAAAGCACCCTTTCCTCTTATGGATCTGAGTCTATTTAAAAATAAAGCTTTTACATACGGAAATATTGCCACTTTATTCGCATATATATATCTTGCAGGCAACAATTTCCTTATGCCTTTTTATCTACAGCTGGTTAAAGGATTGAAATCGGAACAGGCAGGCATGGTTTTTCTCATATATTCCCTTGTGTATATGGTTGTAGGACCGGCTGCAGGAAAACTTTCAGACAGGATAAACCCCAGGATTGTATGTACTGCCTCTATGGCTCTTGCTGCTTTTTCTGCATTTATGTTTTCCTTTTTTCTCAAAACTCCGGGACTCATACCTGTTATAATTTATTTCATCTTTCTTGCTGTATCTTATGCAGCTTTTCTTACTTCTAATAATACTGTAGTGGTAGGAATGGCTCCTGACGGGAAACAGGGTATAGTGTCAGGTGTGTTTAGAATGGTAACAAGGCTGGGTATTGCAGGAGGAGTATGTATTTTTGAAACTATTTTCGCCACTGCAAGCCATGTTTCAGGCCAGGGAACTATGGACTATAGCAGACTGCCTGCAGAACTTGTAGCTTCAGGTTTTCACTATACCTATCTTGCAGGAGGATTTATCTGTGTGCTTACTGTTATAATGTCACTTCTTGCAAGGGAAGAAGAGGTAAAGAAAAGACGTTATACTACGATAATGCTGCCTGAAATATGATGTGAACCTTTAGATAATGTTAGTTATTCATAAGAAGTTAATTCGGGCAATATTGTATTTTGCAAAGAGAAATGGTACAATAATAAGATTAAGAGAAGATTAATCAGTAATTTATATTACTGACCTGAGCATAAGCATTTAATAAAGGTCTTCCTCCCGTCACGCGTAACGCGTTACGCGTCACGAGAGCATATATTTATTATTTATGCTCACCTCAGTAATTATATTTAGAGAAAGGAGATGTTATATTATGAGTATTTCTACTATTGGTAGCAGTTCGTATAATACAGCAGGTAATACAAAAGTAGCTCAGACGAAAACGCAATCAGTAGATAATGCTAAATCTGTTAATCAGCCTGAAAACAAAGATGTTGCCGATGCAAAACCGCAACCAGAAACAAAGGCCGAAGCAGTTGAACAGTTTTCTTCACAAAATCAGCCAAAACCACCGGCCAGAGATCCTGTTAGTTCAAAATCTTTTGTAGGAATTCAGTCGAAAGCGGCAAAACAGCTGACAGGAGGGCCTGCTAATGCCGGAGGGGCAGCTAAAAAGGAAAAAGAAGCGGAAGATGCCAGTTTTGATGGCCATTATTCCGATGATCCCTACCTTGACCATAAAACTCAAACCTGTAACCCTGAAATTTCACAAACGCCTCTTTTTGAAAACGGCAAATGGGATGGCCCTGCAGCTTTGAATGCTTTACACCAGGTAGATGATAACCCTGATACCAAATCTGATGAACATCGCTGTGGCCCGTCGACACTTCTTGCCGGAGCAGTTATGAAGGGCCCTGAGTCAGTGGCAAAAATATGTGACAATTTATATGCAAATGGTAAGAACCTTACAAAAGAAGATCAGGCAAAACTTGAAGAGATCAATCATAAGATGCTTGGAGGTGAAGGAACAGTAGAGGATCTGCATCTACTTCAGGATATGATGTATCGGTCTGCCGGAGGAAACGGTGGGGATCTTAAAAATGAGCAGTTATTAGAATTACAAAAGCAGACTGGTTTAGTGGATAAAGATCAAGCCGATAAGGATTATAAATCCGGTGAAAAAAATACCAATAGTGATGGTACTGTAGTGAAAGAGCCAAATGATAGCAGAACTTTTACAGATCCTGAAAGAGGTCAAAAAATGATTTCAAATTTAAAACCTGGAGAGAGTCGAGTAATGAATATTGACCCCAATGGTAATGGCGCCCCTCATCACTATGTGACAGTGGGAAAAGATAAAGATGGCAGAGAATATATTTATGATCCCTATCCTAAAGAAAACGAACCCAATGTAGTTTATAAAGATCAGAGGCCTGATGCTTTCGATCGTTATACATATGGTGCTACGGGATGTGAACTTACCGAAGCGCAACAGAAGAATAATGGCTTTAAAAACCAGTCAGTCGATATTTTTGTAGGTGGAGTTATGAATCAATAGAGATTATACTTGTATTAGCCGGGCGTAGTATAAATATTATAACACAAGAAGGGGAACAGTATAAGCATAATATAATAATACGTTTTGCTGCTATATAAAAGTCTATGATATGAAAAAATCCCGGTATTTTGCACTACCGGGATTTTTCGTTTCTGCAGGATAAAGGTTTTTAAGCCACTTTCTCCTGATTCATTTTATTAAATAACAGTTCTCCCTGTACATAATCCAGGAATACTTCGTCACCTTCCATAATTTCTCCGTTCAGGATCTTTTTTGCAAGAAGATTTTCTACATATCTCTGAATGGTTCTTCTGAGAGGCCTTGCTCCGTAATTCGGATCAAACCCTTCCTCTGCAATGAATTCTCTGGCTTTATCGGATAAAACAAGGTCTATTCTTTTCTCGTAAAGTCTCTCTTTCAATTCATTTATCATAAGAGTGACAATCTCTATTATCTGATCCATACCGAGACGATGGAATACTATCGTTTCATCAATACGATTTAAAAATTCCGGCGGGAAGTGAACCTTTAACATTTCAAGGGCTTTTTCTTTTTTCTCTTCAAAATCCTGTTCACTTTCCCCCGCTTCCTGAAGATACTGACTGCCGATATTGGAAGTCATAATAAGAACGGTATTTTTAAAGTCCACTGTTTTCCCTTTGTTATCTGTCAGTCTGCCATCATCAAGTATCTGAAGCAGAACATTGAAAACCTCTCTGTGAGCTTTTTCTATTTCGTCCAGTAAAACCACGCTGTAAGGTTTACGTCTTACTGCTTCCGTAAGCTGTCCTCCTTCATCATAACCAATGTAACCCGGAGGTGCCCCTATAAGACGGGACACTGAATGTTTTTCCATATATTCACTCATATCTATACGCACTATGGCTTCCTGATTGTCAAACAAAAATTCTGCCAGTGCTTTTGCGAGTTCTGTTTTACCCACGCCGGTAGGCCCCATAAATATAAATGATCCTATCGGTCTTTCAGGGTTTTTAAGACCTGATCTTGCACGCCTTACTGCATCTGATACCGCTACAAGAGCCTCGTCCTGGCCTACAACCCTTTTATGGAGGTTTTCTTCCATTTTCAGGAGTTTCTCTTTTTCCCCTTCAAGAAGTTTGCTTACAGGAATACCGGTCCATTTACTGACAATCTTTGCAATGGTATCTTCTGTTACTTCTTCACTTAACATCTGGCGGTTCTGCTGAATGTGAAGCAATTTTTCCTGTTCTTCATTTATCTGCTGTTCTATCTTTATCATCTGCCCGTATTTTAATTCTGCCGCTCTGTTCAGATCATTTTCATCTTCTGCTTTTTCCAGTTTCTTTTTCGCCACTTCCAGTGCCTTCTTTAAATTACTTATATTGTCAATGGTTTTCTTTTCATTGTCCCACTGGGCTCTCATCTGCTTTATATTATCTTTCAGTTCAGAAAGCTCTTTTTCCAGTTTTTCCAGTCTTTCCATAGACGCAGGGTCATGTTCTTTTTTAAGGGAAATCCTGTCTATTTCAAGCTGAATTATTCTTCTTTCTTTGCTGTCCAGTTCGCCGGGCTTACTGTCTATTTCAACCCTTAACTTTGCTGCCGCTTCATCTACGAGATCTATGGCCTTATCGGGAAGAAATCTGTCGCTTATATAGCGATTTGAAAGGGTTGCCGCAGCTACAAGGGCGTTATCCTGGATTCTCACTCCGTGATGAACTTCATAGGTCTCTTTTAATCCTCTCAAAATACTCACAGTATTTTCAACTGATGGTTCTGCTACAAGAACAGGCTGAAATCTTCTTTCCAGTGCCGCATCTTTTTCTACATGTTTTCTGTATTCATCAAGGGTGGTAGCGCCAACACAGCGAAGTTCTCCTCTGGCAAGGGCAGGTTTCAGTAAATTCGCCGCACCTATTGCCCCTTCTGCTGCACCTGCTCCGACTACCGTATGAAATTCATCTATAAATACAATAATTTTTCCGTTAGCTTCCGTTATTTCCCTCATGACTCCCTTTATTCTCTCTTCAAATTCGCCGCGATACTTTGACCCGGCTACAAGAGCTCCCATGTCAAGGGCAAAAAGCTGTTTGTTTTTAAGCCCCTCAGGTACATCACCTTTTGCTATTCTCTGGGCAAGGCCTTCTACTATGGCAGTTTTCCCTACTCCAGGCTCACCTATAAGCATGGGATTATTTTTTGTCCTTCTGCTGAGTACCTGTATTACTCTTCTTATTTCATAATCTCTGCCAATAACCGGATCAAGTTTTCTGTCCAAAGCAAGCTTAGTAAGATTCCTGCTGAACCTCTGGAGCATCTGGAAATTACCGTCTCCTGATGGGTTGTCAACTTTCTTGCCCCCTCTTATATCTTTTAAAGCCATGAGTAATCTGTCTTTGTTAACGCCATGTCTTTTCAGGATTCTTCCTGCTGCGCCAGATGTGTCTTCCACCAGGGAAACGAGGAGACAGTCTATCCCCGCATAGGAATCTTTCAGCCTTTCAGCTTCTTTTATCGATGCATCTAAAATTTTCTGAAGATCTCTGCTTACGTAAACTCCGGCACCTGTACCGTTCTGATATACCTTTGGCATTTCCTGCATATGCTGCTCAAGATCAGAGATTACTTCTCTGGGATTTATATTCATTTTTTCAAATACCTGACCCGAAAGACCATCTGCCTGATGGAGGAGTGCCAGAAGTAAATGTTCTTTTTCTATCTGATTGTGATTGTACATCTGTGCTAGTTCCTGTGCCGTCACAAGAGCTTCTCTTGATTTTTCGGTAAATTTTTCTAAATTCATAACCTTCGCCTCCATTTACAAATTTATTCTATTTGTATTATATAATATGAGTCTATTGTTGTCAAGTTTTATTATGTAATTATTAAAAGGTCGATGGCCCTGGCATCGATAATGGTAAATATGCCGATGATTGATTATTATTCCGGAGCGCCGATGCCGGGGCAGTAAGATTAAAACCCGTAACCCAAAACCTGTAACGAAAACCCCTAAACCCGTAGCCCAAAACGAAAAACCCAAAAGGAAAAATTCAAAACCCGAAACCCAAAACCCAGAACTCAAAACCCATTTCATGAAAGAGTAAAATAAAATGTAGCCCCTTTTTCGATTTCTCCTTCTGCCCATATCTGTCCGCCAAAGCGGTTAATAATGCGCTGTACTGTTGCCAGGCCGACGCCTATGCCGGTAAATTCATCTGCTCCATGTAAACGCTGAAATATACCGAAGAGTTTATTGCTGTAGTTCATATCAAATCCTGCTCCGTTATCACGGACAAAATAGGCAGGCCTGCCTTCATGGTCAATCATCCCGAATTCTATTGTTGCAGTAGAATGTTTTGATGTGTATTTCCAGGCGTTATTTAACAAATTTTCCATTACCCTGGACATCAGTATTTCATCTGAATATATAATTATCCCTTCTTTTATAATAATATCCACATTTCTTTCCGGATCGTTATGTTTTAAATCGTCCAGAATGGTTTTGGCCATGTCGCTCAGATTTATTTTTTTTAAAGAAATTTCCATATGTACTACCTGGGATAATTTTAAAATATGATCGATCAGTGTAGCCATTTTCTGACTGTTTGAACGTATACGTTGTAAATAATCTTTACCTTCATTGTCCAGTTTGTGTTCATAATCTTCAAGGAGTATAAGACTGAATCCGTCAATACTTCTCAGGGGAGATCTTAAATCATGGGAAATGGAATAGGCAAAAGCTTTGAGTTCTTTGTTGACTCCTTCTAACTCTGATGTTCTTCTGGCGACTCTCTGTTCTAACTCTTCATTTAATTTTTTTATTTCTTCTTGCATTTTTTTTCTGAGAACGATTTCATCTTCTCTTTCTTTAATCTTCTTTTCTAATTCCCTGGAGTGTTTTCTTAATAACTCTTCTTTTTCCCTGTAGTAATCTATTTTTCTTTTTAATTCTTCCGGGGTTATTTTTAATTCTGAAATAGTTTCTGCATAAAGTTCTGTAAGTTTTTTTGCTTCATCCCTGGTGAAAAGTTCTACTTTTTTCATTGTCATATGAGCAGACGGGGAACCTATTATGCCTGCTATTTTTTTTTCAAATTCCGAATATATGTCGGCCAGATTTTCCAGGGAAATTTTTTCTTTTCCTGTCAGGCCGAATTCACTGAATACTGTTTCGATTATTTCCTTTGCCTGGCTTTTTGAAAAATACTGGCTTAAAAGTTCGTTCAGTATATTTATTTTATCTTCCAGTTTAATCATGGTCTGGTTTCCCGTAAATATCTTTTCACCGGAGGTAGGATTTAAAATATTTACAAACTCTATCGCTTCTTTATATTCTTCTTCACTCTGTTTGAAATAAAGGGAAGATAAGACATAGAGGTTTATGTTGAAAAATAATGACCAGAAAACACTGTGACTCAGTGGATCGAGAACTGTCAGCCCTAATAATTGTTCCGGTTTAAAGAGTACTATCCCGTAGGGCCCTTCTTTTAGAATAGTCTCGGATAGCCATCCGCTTTTAATAAAAGACGGTAACAGTAATGTGTAAAACCAGATGATAAAACCTGATATAAGACCCAGTAAAGCACCGGTTTTGTTGCCTTTATGCCATAAAATACCGCCAATAATGGAAGGTGCAAATTGAATTATTGCTGCAAAGGATATTGTTCCTATATTAACCAGCATGTAAGAATTGCCGATTTTTCGTTCGAACCAGTATCCGAGCAGTATAACCATAGCTACTGCTACCCACCGGCATTTTAAAATGTGTCTCTTTAAGAAAGCAAGCTTTTTAATATATTCGGTTACTGGTAGGATAAGATGGTTAATAATCATTGTTGATAGAGTCATTGAAGAGATTATTATCATGCTGTTACCGGCAGAAAAACCACCGAGAAAAACAAGTAATGAAATCCATCTGTGTCCGTATGAAACGGGCAGTGAAAGTAGAAAAGTGTCTGCATGTTGAATTGAATAGCCTTTCAGTAACCCTGCCAGGGCAACAGGTAAAACAAATATGTTAATCAGGAACATATATAGAGGGAAGAGCCACATGGCAGTTCTTATGTGGTTTTCATTGAAATTTTCGACTACTGCCACATGAAACTGCCTTGGAAGGAATATGCATGCAGACATGGACAGGATTATATAGGTCATCCATGTAATATAATAATCATGTCCCGGAGGAACTAAAAATTGTTTCTCTGTAGCCCGGTTGAAAATATCTCCGAAGCCGTTATAAATAAAATATGTTATAAAAAAACCTGCAATTACGAATGCGGCCAGTTTAACTATTGCTTCTATAGCTATTACAAATATTATCCCTGGATGTCGTTCCGCAGGAGATAGACGTCTTACACCGAAGAGATTGGTAAGGATGATTAAAATTGTTACAATAATAAACCCCGTATAATTATGTATCCATGAAATTTCATGATTACCGGTGGCAGTAATAACATCAAGTGTAGATATTAGAGATTTTAACTGAAGGGCTATATAAGGTGTAATACCTATAAGGGCAATGCATGTTACAGTTGCTGCAAGTAACTGGGATTTTCCATATCTGGCCGATATAAAGTCTGCAATACTGGTAATTTTCCACTTTCTTTTTATTCTGATTAATTTTCTTAAAAATGTCCATCCCAGAACAAAGGTTATTGTAGGTCCCAGAAAAATTGTCACAAATAGTAGACCTGAAGTAGCAGTTTTGCCAATACTTCCGTAGTAGGCCCAGGTCGTGCAATAAACAGTCAGGGAAAGAGAATATATTATGGCGTTGTTAACAGTAGTACTCTTTGCATGGAATTTTTTTTCTATCCACATGGCCGTAAAAAACAAAAGACTTGAATATACAATTAAGATTATAATTATAGTCAGGGAATTAAACATTTTTTTTATTCCTTTTTCTAATCGTCAGTCTTTTTTTGAATTATTACAGGGTAAATCATTTTTTCTCATAATAAAAAGCAATATAATGATTAATAACCATACAATAAAGATATATATATAATTATGCATGGGATTTTCTGTTATACTTGTGAAAGGCCAGTTGAAAAGAAGAAAAGCAAGGATAAATAAAAAAATAGAGAAATCATTTTTCTTTACCAATTTTTTTCAGCAGTGCAGGCTTTCTGTCTGTAAAATGCCCTTCCTGCCAACACCTCCCTTTTTATAGAATTGTAATGTTTTATACTGGATTTACCCTGTTGTTTCTTTAATTAATAACTTACCATAGAATTTCCCCTCTGTAAAGAAATCTATTGTATTTATTAACTCGTGAAGAGTGAATGATAAAAGGAGACTGAAGAGAATCTGATTTAATACGAGGTCCGGTATTTTATTCCCTGAATTTTTTAAATAAAACATTATTACGTAAGGGTTTAAGCATATGTAACGTCAGATTAAAGGAAGTATTAGTTTATTCTGAAGAAATGTCTTATCTGATAAAGGAGACTGTGCTTTTTATATCCGAGTTTTGCCGTGTTAAACTCATCAAGTCTTTTTGTAAGACGGGCTGTTCTATCGTTCGGGTATTTTAACCGACCGTATATTAACAATATTACTACAAGTATTACGATAGCTATGAATCCGTCCTGAAACATATCAGTCACCTCCTTTATAGAAATTTCTTAAACCATACAATAAATAGCCCTGCTATAAGTCCGAGTAATATCATTACATAACCATGTTTCTTTTTTCTTTTTACTATATATCTGTGTCCTGTAAATATCATATAAAGAGAAATCATTACCAGAACCCAGCATATTAAAATTCCATCGATATTTCCACTCTTCATGTTGCGAAGAGTCCATATAAACATCTCTAATTACAGCTCCCTGCAGAGGAATATTATTATATGTTAAAACTGTTAAAAGCCTCTCTCTCTCCTCTTAATTATAACATAAAAAATTTTTTTAACCTATATTTTTGAAGGATTTATTTATATTTTGTTTAATATTTAAATGGAATTTGTCGATAATTTTACAGGTGATTTTTTGGGGAACGTTTTGAGTAATATCTTCTATTATACTTTTGTATTTTTTATAATTTTCTTGTTTTTATTGGTTTTGTAGTTAAACAGGTTATGGGTTTTAGGTGTTGGATTTTAATCTTCCTGACCCAACACCCGGCACCTGACAGGCATGACCGTATCGGTCACAATCAAATATGAAAATAAATAGACAGTGGAGCATAAAACTTCATCATTTTTATATAAAAACCTAAAAATTGAATAGATTATTTTTTATAGTTTTTGAAATTTGCAAAAGTATAGTCTTTTAACCTTCTGGAGATATGGCCTCATAACATAAGGAGTAATATAACTTGGCAGATAGTGAGAACAATGTTCTTGATATAAGGAATCTTTCTAAAAATTACGGAGATGTTAAAGCAGTAAAAGATGTTTCCTTTCATGTAAAGAGAGGAGAGATTTTCGGACTTTTAGGCCCTGACGGTGCAGGGAAAAGCTCTACTATGAACCTTTTTATGGGATTATTAAAACCTGATAAGGGGAGTATAATTTTTCTGGATAAAAATATTTTGAACCCCAGGGAAGCGGCCGTCATGAGAACAAAAGTAGGTTATATGGCACAGGGACTTGGTTTAATACTCACGCCGAATCTGAGCGTGGCAGAGAATATAGATTATTTCGCCGATATGTATCAGGTTCCGTCTGATGAAAGAAAAAGAATGAAAGACGATCTTTTTGAAAGGCTTTATCTTCACCCTTTTAATGAGAGACTTGCCAAAAATCTTTCAGGAGGAATGAAACAGAAGCTCGCCCTCTGCTGTACTCTTATTTACAGTCCTGAAGTGATTATATTAGATGAACCGACTACCGGTGTTGATCCTGTATCAAGAAGAGAATTCTGGATTGTTATAAATGAACTGGTTGTGGATAAAAATATTACTGTTATTTTCGCCACTTCCTATATGGATGAAGCAGAAAGATGTCACAGGGTAGCTCTTATGCATGACGGCAGTATTGTATCTATGGGAACAGTGGAAGAACTTAAAAGCAGTCTGGACGGCAGGATGTATGAATTTAAAGCGACACCTCAGAAGGATGCCATAAAAATACTTAAAAATTCCGGTGTTTTTGAAAGTGTTCAGCCCTTCGGAGAAAGAGTAAATTTGATTGTAAAATCCAGCGGAAGAACAGAAGTAAACTCAATACTTGAACCGGCAGGAGTAAAGGTAGAGGAATATCAGCCCATAGAACCGGCTCTGGAGAATGTTTTTACAGGTTTTCTGGAAAAAACGGCAAAAGAAGCCCTTGGAGATCAGGAAGAACAGGATGTGGAAGGATTATTTTCTTCCATACCGTCATGGGTAAAGAGTACTGATTACAAATACTGTATTGAAATAGATAAACTCTTAAAACAGTTCGGAAGTTTCAAAGCTGTCAATGAAGTAAGTCTTGCCATAAACAAAGGAGAAATCTTCGGTTTTTTAGGCCCCAACGGTGCAGGTAAGACTACAACAATAAAATTACTCTGCGGACTCTATCCTCCTACTTCCGGTACAGGAAGAGTGGCAGGTTTTGATATAAGAACAGAGCAGATGAATATCAGAAAACATATTGGCTATATGTCTCAAAAATTTTCTCTCTACCAGGATATGACTGTAGCGGAAAATTTAGAACTCTATGCAGGCATATACGGAGTATCCAGAACTGATCTTATAGAAAGAAGAAAATGGACTCTTGAACTTGCAGAACTTGTGGGGCTTGATAATATGCTTACAAGGGATATTCCTATGGGTATCAGGCAAAAACTTGCCCTTGGCACATGTCTTCTTCATCGCCCTGAAATAGTATTTCTTGATGAGCCCACGTCAGGTGTTGATCCACTTGCAAGAAGAAGATTTTGGGAAATCATACACCAGATAAGTGCTCTCGGGGTAAGTGTTATGGTCTCCACTCATTATATGGATGAAGCAGAACAGTGTGACAGAGTATCTCTCATGCACAGAGGTTTCCTTATTGCAGTGGGAACGCCTGCAGAAATGAAAAAACATGTGGCAGAACAATCGGGCCATCTCATGGAACTTACCTGTACCAATCCTATGAAAGGCTTTCAGATACTCAGACAGGGTTTCCCGAACGTAAATATATATGGTAAAAAACTTCTTTTTTATACAAAAAATATAGATGAAGATACGAAAAAAGCTGAAGCTTTATTAAATCAGGCCGGTATAAAGATGAACAGGTGCAGAGAAAAAAGAATAATCTTTGAAGATGTATTTATGTATTATATAGAAAATAGCGGAATTGAATAAGGGGGTGAGTCGTGAATCGTGAATCGTGAGTCGTGAGTCGTGAGCGGGTAAGGCTACCCGGCACGTATTAAACATCACGAATTATGATTTACCTGTTACGCGTCACGCGTCACGCGTCACGAACATATGTTTTCTTTTAAAAGAGTTTATGCGGTAGCCAAAAGAGAATATCTTGAACTGAGAAGAAATACACTTTATGTGTATATGGCCTTTTTGTCCCCTCTTATACTCTTTGTTCCTTTTGCCTATGGTCTGAATGTAGATACGAATAATGTATTACTCGGCATATGTGATATGGATAATACTCCTGTAAGCAGGGATTTTATAAATATGTTTGAGACAACAGGTGGATATTTTATCGTAAAAGAATACAGCAATACCTATGATACTATGGATGAAGAGATACAGACAGGTGCTCTGGAAGCAGTACTGGTAATACCGGAACACTTTTCAAAAGACCTGAAGAACGGCATGAAAGTAGATGTCCAGTTAATAACAAATGCCCTTTATTCAAGCAGGGCCGAAACAATAGGGAACTATATAGAGTCAGGTGTGGCACAATTTAATCAAAAATTACAGGATAAATATCTTGCAGCAAAAGGAAAGCAAAATCCTGATCCGATAAAAGTTTATCAGGCTGTATGGTTCAATGAAACCCTTGAAAGTAATAATTTCATGATACCTCCCATCATTCCTGTTCTTTTATATTTTCTTCCCCCCCTCATATCATCTCTCTGTATAGTCAAAGAAAAAGAAATAGGATCTATTATGGCTTTTTACTGTTCACCTATTACAAAGGCAGAGTATGTAACAGGTAAAATGGTACCTTATATAGTAATAGCCTATCTGGATTTCATTATATTATTTTGTGCAGCCAGGCTTCTTTTTATGGATGTGCCTTTCAGAGGAAGTGTTTTCAATCTGTTACTGGTAGCTTTTGTTTATTCCATTGCCACTACAGGAGTGGGACTGTTACTTTCTGTTACTCTTGAGAGTCAGGTGGCAACAGTTATGGTCTGTTTTGTAGGAACAATGATTCCTGCCTTCGGTTTTTCCGATGCTTTCGATGCAGTAAGCACAAAGGGAGAAGGAGCACAGATGTTTTCTAAAATGCTTGCTGTAACTTATGCGGTGAAAATTGTAAAGAGCATTTTTTTGAAAGTAGGAGGGTGGGAACTCTACTGGGAGAGTGCTCTTATGCTTGTGGGATTTGCTATAGTTCTTCCTGTTATTGCCATTATGCTATTTAAAAAGAAAATGTAAGAGGTTATTATTATGAGATTGTATGCTCTCTTTAAAAAAGAATATATACAGTTTTTCAGAAACAGTGCTATGGTAGGTCTCCTCATTTTTGCTTTTTTTATCGATGTATGGATGAGCGGTTCAGGCGGAAGTGATCTGAAAGATTATGCAGTGGCAGTCTATAACAGAGATGGTACGGAAATAAGTCAGAGCCTTATAGATAAAATAGGGCCTCCTTATTTTAAACTGGACAGAATGGTTTACAGTGATGAAGAAGTAGATAAAGTTCTCACAGACGGTATCATTTCCTTAGTGCTTATAATACCGAAAGATTTTTCCAAAAAAGTAGGAGACGGCAGAACTGCAGATGTACAGCTGGTAATAGACGGAACCAGATCCAATGATGCCACTACTGCTATGGGATATCTTCTAACTATAATACAGATGTACTCCAATGAAATAACTGTTGATACTGTGACGGCAGGAGGAGAAAAGATCCCTTCTGTAGAGATACAGACTCAGAACTGGTACAACCCTAACCTTGAAGGTTCTTACAGATCTGGTTTCAGTGAACTTCTCATTATGCTGACACTTCTTTCAGTAATGCTTCCTGCCGCTACAATGGTTCAGGAAAAAGAGATAGGAACTATAGAACAGCTGAGCGTAACACCTGTTTCAAATTATGAAATTATGCTTGCCAAAATAATTCCTATGACAACTATAATTCTGGTATGTACATTTCTGTCTCTATATTTTGTAGTAATGGGAGTGCTGAACACTCCCATAGTCGGGAGTATACCATTTTTCCTTTTGGTAACAGTGATTCATGTCTTTTCTTCGGCAGGCATAGGTCTTACTATATCGACTATTGCAAGATCAATGGCTGAAACTATAATGTTTTCTCTTATAGTGGTAACGCCTCTTCTGTTTCTTTCGGGAAATATAACTCCTGTGATAGCCATGAATCCTGTTGTTCAGTATCTGGCATATTTATTTCCTTTAAGATGGTATATAGAAATAGCCCTTGCAATAGTTTTCAAAGGAGCAGGACCAGGTGAGCTTGTAAAACAGATTTCCATACTTCTTTTCCTTGGTCTTATATTATTTTTCTACAGTGCAAGCAGGTTCAGGGACAGCCTGGAAAAAGCAAAATAATATGTCGTAACTGGTGACGCGTAACAGGAGGATGTTTTATATATTAAAATTATTTCAGGAAATAATTGAAGAGTAAAGGATGCCGGGTGTTGAGTAATTATAAACCCAAAACCTGTATTGAAAAAATTAAAATAAAAAATTTATATACAAAAAATAGAGAGGGTGTAATTTTTATGAAATGGAAAATGTTATTTGTATGTTTTATCATGTCCTTCTTTCTATGTTCGTGTGAGAAAAAAGCACCTCCTGGCTTTATCGATTGTAACGGAAGGATAGAAGGGGACGAATCAAAGGTTGGAACAAAGATATCCGGTAAGGTAATGGAACTGCTCGTAGATGAAGGGAGTATTGTAAAGAAAGGTCAGGTTCTTGCAAAACTTTCATCTGAACAGATTATGGCCTCTGTAAAACAGGCAGAAGCCAATGTGGAGGTAGCAAAAAAGCAACTGGAAAAGGCAAAGAACAATGCAAAAATACAGGAAGCGAACCTGAGACAGGCAGAAAGCAATGTAGAAGTGTCACAGGCACAATATGCAGATGCCATGGAAGGTGTGACTATTGCCGCTTCAAATATAAATGAGGCCAGTGCTAATAAGAGCTATTCACTTTACCAGGCAAAAGAAGCAAGTGCCGGTGTGGATGTATCAAAGGCTCAACTGGATGTGGCAAAGAGCAATACAATAGTAAGTGAAAAAGATATAAGCAAATCAGATCTTGGACTTTCACAGACAAGAAAGCAGTCAGATGCACAGATAAAGGATGCAGAGGCGAAGGTGGCTGCGGCAAAAGCTACACTTGCCCAGGCTCAGGCCAATTATGATTATCAGAAAAATGAATTTGACAGAAATACCAATCTCTATAAAGAAGAAGTCATATCAAAAAGTGCTTTCGATCAGGCAGAAGCTGCTTATAAATCTGCTCTTGAACAGGTCAATGCTTCTCAGAAACAGCTTGAATCTGCAGAAGAAACACTTAATTATGCCAGAACCAGTGCTTATACTGTTTCTATAAACGAAAAACAGCTTGAAACATCATATGCAAATTTCGACAGTGCAAAAGCAAATGAAAAATCAGCCAATGTAAATGTAATAAGCGCAAAGGCAAAAGAAGCCAGTGCCTATTCAATGGTTGATGTTTACAGTGCCCAGTATCAGACATCTCTGGCACAGATGGGACAGGCTCAGGCAAAGTCACAGGAAGCCAGTTTACAGGTTAAAGTAGCTGAAGATAATCGCCGTGGTGCTCTTGCTGCCTACAATGCAGCTCTTGATGAGGTAAAAAGTGCCGAAGGATCTCTGAAGGCCTATGAAGCTGCTCTTATGTCTGCCAAGGCAGACCTTGAGGATACAAAGGTTTATGCTCCTTCTGACGGAGTAATTCTTACAAAAGTCGCAGTACCCGGTGAGGTTTTGACACCTGGAGGAGTGGTTTTCACAATGGTTGATTACAATCTTCTTTATATGAAAGCCTATATACCGAATGAACTGGTAGGAAAAATAAAACTCGGTGATGAAGCACGTATTTACCTTGATGCCTATAAAGATAAATATTTTGAAGCTACTGTTAAAGAGATAAACCAGCAGGCAGAATTTACCCCGAAAAATGTAGAAACAAAAGCTCAGAGAGTTAAACTTGTTTTCGGACTCAAGGTTTATTTAAAAGACAATTCAAAAGGTGAAGCAAAGCCCGGCATGCCTGGCGACGCAAGGGTAAAATATGATGCCAATGCCAGGTGGTAATGGAGAAGGAGGCTTTAAATAAATGACATGTAAAATAATTACTGTAATGTTAATATTGTCTGTGATAATATTAACTGCTTTAACGGCTTTATCTGAAGAAAAAGAAATGACTCTTGAAGAAAGTATAAATATAGCTCTCAAAGAAAATCCGAATATGAAAAAAGCAGACAGCAGAGTAAAGGAAGCAGACAGAACCATAAGTGAAACAAGAGGTTCCATGCTTCCCCAGTTGGATGTGGGAGCAAATTATACAAGAACAGGCAATATATCTACCCTCAATCTTGAAGAACTTGGTATGAAAGGAAATTTTCAGGATGAAAATAATTACAAAGTTTATGCATCTCTTACTCAGATGCTCTTTGATTACAGACTCATTACATCTTATGAACTATCCAGACTGAATTTCCTTGATGTAACCTATCAATACGATGCAACAAAACAGGATGTATTGTATAATGTAAATAAAACCTATTATAATGTGCTTCTCGCAAATTCAAATATGGCTCTTGCTGAGGAAACGGTAACACAGTATAAAACAGAGCTGGAACGGACAGAGAAGATGTATAAACAGGGATCTGTACCGAAATATGATGTTTTACGAGTTGAAGTTGATCTTGCCAGTGCACAGGAAAAATATATAACAGCAAGTAATAACATAGATCTGTCAAAGGCCTCTTTTAACAATGCCCTTGGGATAAACCTTTCCAGACCTGTAAATATAAAAAGCCTTCTATCATATACACCGTGGAGTGTTGACTATCAAACGAGTCTGGATTATGCTTTTAAAAACAGGCCGGAAATACTTCAGGTTGATAATTTACTGGCCATTGCGGAAGAAAAAATACAGTATGCAAAGGGTGAAAGATATCCGTCGGTTAATCTGAATGCCTATTACTATTCTCAGAATGATACTCTTGTACAGCCTCCAAATACATGGAGCCTTACAGTGGGAGCTTCTGTTCCCATATTTCATGGAGGTTCTATAAATGCAAGAATAGAAAAGGCTGAAGAACAGTTAAGCCAGATGAATGATCAAAAAACTCTTACCTATCAGTCAGTAGAACTGGATGTCAAGCAGTCTTATCTGAATATGGCTGAAGCTCTCAAGAGAATAGATGTGGCAGAAAAAAATGTGTCCCGGGCAGAAGAAAGTAAGAGGATGGCAGACCTCCGTTATAAAGGAGGAGTCGCAAATATTCAGGAAGTACTTGATACACAGACATCGCTTACTTCTGCAAAAACAAATTATCTCCAGGCTATATATGACTATGAAATGGCTAAAATAAGTCTGAAAAAATCCATGGGAATGCTTGCTAAAACTGATAAAACAACAGACGTTAAGACTGATAAAACAATAACTGACGAGAAGAAATCAACTGATGATAAGAAGTAGATTTTAAAATTTGTGATGTGTGAAGTGTGATGTGTGGCAAGGGTAATCCTCTCTTTACCCTTTCACTTTTCACTTTTCACTTTCTTAAGAGGCAATTCTATTTGAAGCAATCCACCCTGATAGGGCATACCTTCTGCGTGAATTCTTTCTTCTTCTATATAAAGTGTCAGTCTATCACAGCTCATGCTTACCCCTTTCTCATTACCAAGTCTTATATTACCTTCCAGAAGAAGTTTCTGCGGTTTTTCAGTATATGTTACTACATCACTGTAGAGATATTTGTCTTTCTGATTTGCTATAACATTACCTTTTGCTATGGCCATAGTATTGGTACCCCAGTAAAATTCAAGAGCATTGCAGGTTAATCTGACAGACCCTTCTTTAAAGGCTTTATTCATTTTATCCTTTCCCGGCGTAGTAGAGCCTTTTTCCTGCAGAAACTCTACATGTCCCTTCCATGCCCCGAACTGTCTGTCAGGATATACTACAACCTTATCTCCTCTTATTTTTGACCCGGGTCTTGTAAAATTAACATTACCGGAAATCTCAATCACCTTGCTGTCTGTATAATAAACACCTTCCTGAGCATTTAAAGCCATTCCTGCCTGTTCTATTTTAATACCATTTCCGAGGTGTATTATTTTTGCATCATTTTCTCCCCATAGTTTGCCTGCAGATATGATGATTTTAATCAATTTTCTCTTTTCTTCTTCCGAATATGCCGAGTCCTGCATGGCAAACATAGTAAGGAAGGAAATCATAGCTGTAATAAGCAATAAATAAAAACCGATTTTCAATATAGTCACCTTCTTGAAATTTCATATGCCGTTAAAATGCCGGTAAGGGAGTAACCTTTCTCTGGTTTCTGTCATATAAATATATTTCTAATCTTGCAGTTCTTACGGAAGCAAAAGTAATGAAATTACCATCGGCGCTGATAGAGGGATTTATATCGGGAAGAAAACTGTTCAGGCCGGGAACATCGACAAATCTCTTTTCCTTTGTATCATAGAGATAAATATTCCAGAAATGTTTTCCTGTCCTGTTTGATTGAAAAACTAAAAAACGTCCGTCTCCGCTTAAAGACGGTGAAAGATCCCATCCTTTACCGTGAAGACCGGGAAGGTCAACAGGTTTCCCTTCTTTTCTGTCATACATGGCTATCTCTACATCTTTAATGTCTCTTCCTTCTACAGTAATATTATTATAGGCTATATACCGTCCATCGGGACTTATAGACGGATAGGCCCGTAATTTCATATCAGTTGTACCTTCTGTAATGAATTCTTCACTTAATATTTTCTCTGTACATATAGTTTTTGTGGTAGGTACAACAGAACTGTACATATAGAGTCCAAAAAATAAGAGATTTGTAATTAAAAGAATTGTAATGACGGAAAAATACTTCTTTCTTAAAGACATTCTTACAAGAACTGAACCTGCCATTAAAAGACTTTTGAAGAGTTTTAACATAAAAATATACCTCCATAACATGATTTCAATAAAATTATAGCATATTATCCCGTAAAAGCAACAAAAAATAGTGACTCGTAAAGAGTAATCTATATATGAAGGACAATTAAATAACTATCTTAAATATATTAAATCGTGACGCGTAACGCGTAACGCGTGACGGGAGGAAAGTGTTTATTAAATGCTTATGCTCAGGTCAGTAAATAAATATCTTAAATATATTAAATCGTGACGCGTAACGCGTAACGCGTCACGCGAGGAAAGAGACAATTACTGAGGTGAGCATAAATAATAAATATCTGCTCTCGTGACGCGTGACGGGAGGAAGACTGTTATTACATGCTTATGCTCAGGTCAGTAATAAAATTCCATTTCATATAATATTTTTCACTCTTCACTTTTCACTCTTCACTTTTCACTCTTCACCATCACATTTTTTTATGATATAATATTACTTGCAAATTTCATTCCATATTCTTCGGGGAGGCGATTGTTATTAATTACAGAGCTTTATATTTTATAAGTTTTTTACTTGTTTTATGTTTTATTGCCGGTTGCGGCGGCGGAGGAGGAACGGTAAATCCTGTTGTAAATCCTACGTCAGTTATCCAGCCAACTCCGACCCAGTCGGGAGCATCTTCCGGTAATGGTCTCGGGAAAAGCGGTTATGTTTATAAAAATTCATCTTCCCAGATAGTAATTCTGGCCAGTAACAGCAATCCTCCTGCAGGTTTTACTCCTGCACAGGGTGTTACTGTAAGATATTCAAAAAATCCTTCTCTCATTCAGAGG
Source organism: uncultured Synergistia bacterium (assembly GCA_964431735.1). Taxonomy (GTDB): domain Bacteria; phylum Vulcanimicrobiota; class SpSt-956; order SpSt-956; family JAKJGF01; genus CALARM01. The sequence continues at coordinate 20,221 of CAYSLJ010000060.1, forward strand.
ACAGATAGTTCGGGATATTTCAATTTCGGAACCACCCTGTCTGAAACAGGTAATTTAAATAATATTGATTTAATCGTAGAAGCTCCTTCCATACCACCGGCAGGTTACCCTGTTCTGGAAGGTGCTATGCCTGCTTCACAGCTTACAGATTTGAGAATAATTCCGCCTTATGATGATACTGCCGGTACCTTTACAATGAAAGCCGGTGATGTAGAAACTTTTTATGTGGCAGGTAAATCAGGATCTAAATGGTATACTGTTTCAGATGAAATTACCTGGTCTGTCAGCAATAATGAAGCCGGTTATTTTGCTATTCTTCCCGGTTTCTTTATATCAAATTCTGCCGGTACAGGACAGATTACTGCCACAGTTAATAACAGGACTTTATCCTTAAATCTGACTGTTGTTTCAGGTAACAGTGTCGGCACAGTAGAGGGATATGTGAAAAATCTGGCAGGAAGTCCTGTGTTATATGCTATTGTTGAAGCAGAAAGTTCTTCGGGAACTTATTCCTATTCTATGGCCATGACAGATGATAAGGGTTATTATAAGCTCTATGATTTACCTTACGGAGCTTATAATGTAAAGGTAAGTGTTCACTACGGCCAGACTGCGGCTCAGACAAATCTATCTGTTCAGGGTGCTGTAAGACAGGATTTTACTGTTTCATCGGAAGTGTCATCTTCTCTCAATGCTATGGTATATACCGATGAACCTGCCTATGATCCAGGCGAAACCATTAAAGCACAGGTAGGTATTATAAACATCGGTAACGAAGCTGTAAATTTACAGTACACAGGTATAAAATTCGACCTGATAAAGGAAAATCTTTATACAGGTGAAGAACTTGTTATAAATACTGTTACCTCTTCAGGAGGTTCTGCAAACATTCCTTCCATAGGAAATGTTTCTATACCTTCGACTCCAGTGAGTCTTAAAATACCGGCAGATGCAGATATGTATTCTTATTATTATGTTAAAGCCACTGTTATGTCAGGTCAGACTGTGAAAGTAGAACCGGCCTTTATAACACTGGGCTCTTATGTTCCCTATGTAACACCTGTCCCTGGAACGACTCCCACTCCTGTTCCCGGTGGCAATGAAGATTATGAACGCCTGAAAGTAATAAAATCGAGTTTGAATAATTTATATTATGATATTTATTCACAGGCAGATAAAGCCTATTACGGTGAGGACGTAAAAAACTATGTAGATTACTACAGTGATATCCAGTACGATATCAGATATATAAGAGATGAGCTTATGCCCTCACTCGATACTGTAACTTACCACTGGTGGCAGAATGATTTGAATAATGTTATCAGTGATTTAAATGCCTATGCGGAAAACGGAGGCACCTATAATGACCTTTATAATGCCGCTTCAAAGATTACCTATATTAAAGAGGAAGTGGCAGATGCAGAGTATAATTTAACACCTGCATCTCTGAAGAAAAAGAAGCAGGTAAATGGTGAGCGGTGATAAAGCCACCGCTCACCATGACAGTCCGGTGACAACGAAGATGAGAAACCTGTACTCCCTTAACGCGTCACGCGTCACGCGTTACGCGTTACGCTTCTCATATAAATTCACTATTTATTTTAATGAAATTATGAAGTATACTATAAATAAAATATGTTAGGAGCATTATTATGACAGAAGAACAAACAAAAGAATTTTTAAGAAATATGATTGATGATCCTCTCTATGAAGAGATCCTTGCACTTCCCAAGACTGATTTACACTGTCATCTTGACGGAGGACTCAGGCTTGAGACCATTATAGAGTTAATACAGAAACAGGGTATAGCCTATCCGATAGATAAAGATAAAATAGCCCAGATTGTTGTTAAAGACGATATGATGTTTCAAAAAGAAAAATCTCTTGTAGAGTATTTAAAGGCTTTTGAGATAACGAGCTCTGTAATGCAGGAACCTGAATCACTCGAGAGAATTGCTTTTGAATTATGTGAAGATGCGGCAAAAGAAAATGTAAGATATCTGGAGATAAGATTTGCTCCCATACTTCATACAAACAAAGGAATGACTCTGGAAGAGGTTACAAAATCAGTATTGAGGGGTATGGAAAAAGTTGAGAAAGAATATGATATTGTTACAGGATTAATCATATGTTCAATGAGGCATTATGTTCCCTGCGGTATTGCAGATAATTTATTGCAATCCCTGCCTTATGCGACACAGAAGGAAGCCTCTATTTATCTGGCCATGCAGGCTGCACAGCATACGGTAGAAATGGCGAAACAGGATCATCATGTAGTGGGATTTGACCTGGCAGGCGGGGAAGACGGTAATCCTGCAAAAACTTACGAGAAAGCTTTCTATTATGTTACAAACGGCTATGTTCCCATAACCATTCATGCAGGAGAAGCAGTAGGAGCGGAATCTATAGAAGAATCTATAAATTATCTTCACTGTAAACGAATCGGCCATGGCACAAATCTTTATACCAATAAACTATTACTTACCTATTTTATGAATGAAAGAGTTCCTATGGAAATATGTCTGTCGAGCAATCTTCAGACCTGTGCGGAACTTACCAATTTTGAAGACCATCCTTTCAAGTATTATCTGGAACACAGACTCAGAACAGCCATATGTACGGATAACAGACTCGTTTCAAATACGACCGTTACAAAAGAACTTTATATTGCTGCCAAAGTGTTCAATCTAGATCTGGAACATATAAAGCTCATCATTATGCATGGTTTTAATTCAGCCCTTTATAATTCCTATTATCCTGAATCGCAGAATTCCTACAACGGACTCAGAAGATTGAGAAACAGGGTTGAAAAGGAATTAAATTATCCTGAAGTTAAAACTATTGTGTCGGATCAATACAGTAAGAAATATAACGGATAATAATCGTGACGCGTCACGCGTAACGCGTGACGCGTGATGGGTGGCAATAAGTCGGAGAAATGCTTATGAATTCAGAAGAAGAAATTGTATGCAGGGAATGTGGCAGAACAGGTCATAAGAAATTTGCCTTTTGCAGCGGCTGTGAAGACTATTTCTGCTACAAAGACGGATGTAACTGGATTTCGAAGAAGAAGGGACTTTTTATCTGTGAAAACTGCTCTCCGGAAGAAAATCATGCAAAGTTTATTATAGATCCTTCTCTGAGAAATCTCAGAATAGAAAGACTGGAAGAGATTATTGCTATCGGAGATTATGAGGCCAGTGCCATAGAGATATTGAAATCCAGAGGGTATGTTGAAAAATACAGACTCGACAAAATAAAATATGGTAAAAACTGCGGTCTTTATTTTTTATGTGACTCCGGGTCAAAAATAAACAGAATAGGTGTCTGGAACGGACTTCATGAAACTGACAGAGGAATAGGCATTTACTCTCCTTTAGAAGACGTGATAAAAACGTACGGAGAGAATTTTACCGCAGAATCTTCCGGGAAATACATCACTTTCTACCATTATAAAGATATTAATCTGATTTTTAAACTCGTAAAAACTGGTGAAGCCAGAAAGATTGTAACAGAGATTATTCTTGTTTAATTTTGTATTCAGTTAATGTTACATTACACTCACTGACAGCTCCCTGGTGGATATATTGGTAATTTAGAATGCCAAGACCTATTACATAGTCAATTATTCTTATATCAGGAGATGTTCTGTAAATGAGTGTATATCTCCTTGCACTTTCATTGAAATTTTTTATTTGAATATAGTCAGCAGATTGAACATACCAGGCATACCAGGTATCATCTCTCTCTGTTTTGGGAAAAGTTTCCCCGCAGAACATCGGAAGGTCAAGAATTAAATCCTGCTCGTTGAGTAACGAAGAGATATCTTCTCCTTTTTTTACTTTCTCTATAAGGTCTTTATCAATTTCATAAAGTAAATAATACTTTTTATTATCTTCTGATTTTACTATTAAATAATCGCCTCTTTTTCTGCCTTCTTCAAAAAATTGCAAATCTGCGGGATGACCTTTTAATATTGCAACAGTTATATCTCCGTTTTTTATAACATTTGTGATTTCCGTTTTCCATATTAATTTTTTTTCATATACTTTTTCTTCTATTTGATATTTTACTGTACCTCTGTAAATCCAGTAACTGCCTTTTGTCAGTGGAATTATAATAGGCATGACTTCTTCTGCACGGGAAACTAATATAGAAAGAAAAAGAAAAATTGATATGGATGTTAAAATAATTTTATATTTCATAGTTTGTTCTTTCCTCAGAATAATAATTTATATATTTATTCTATCAGAAAATTACTATTTTGCCCAGACAAAAAAAGGTGCATGGTTTGATGTGAAAAAGGGCGGATTCCTCTTTATAATATCTGCAATTACAGGATTTTTTTTAAAATCTTTATCAATAAAATTTCTGACTTCTTTTCTGTTCCATCCGAAAGGATGGATGAAATCCGTATAAAGCGATAAATCTCCTTCATAAAATCCTTTTGTTTCTACAGTATTCGTGTCAGGGCCATAAACAGGCATGTTGAAGATGGCTATATTCAAGAAATTTATATATTCACTGTGTTGAATAACAAATTCAAGGGTTTTTTGCGCTTCTATAAATGTTTCCTGCGGTGTCCCGAAGAGAAGATATATACAGGTGGCAATTCCTGATTTTTTAAGATTTTTTAAGATAGTGGAAACCATGGTTAAATCTATGCCTTTTTGCATCTTATCCAGCACATGCGGGGCCCCTGATTCGAGACCGAGTTTTAACATTACGCAACCTGATTTTTTAAGTGATAAAGTAAAATCTTCTTCTCCAAGATCTGGCGTAAATCTTGTGAAACAATACCAGGGAACATAAAGAGGATTCTCTGCCAGTTTTTTCATGAGAGAAGGCGCTGTGGCATTATCCAGTAAATGTATCATTACAGGGTCTGTTTCTTCTGTGAGGTATTTCAGGTCAGCCAGAACTTTTTCATGGGCCACAGGCTTATAGAGATTCTTCTCCGCTCTTTCGGGACAGAAGGAACATTTATTCCAGTAACAGCCGGTAGAAGTACTGTAAGGAAGGATATTACCCGGAGCAAGATATTTTCTATGGGGAAAAAGTGAGTAATCCGGGCAATAATTATCCTGTAGCGGGATTTTCCCTGTCATTTCAATCAGCTTATATTCACCGGCGCCGTCTATGAACCTGTCAATGAGTCCACCGAAAGGATTTTTCCACGCAGGATTTCTCATCCACGATGTGACAAGACCTCCTCCGAGAACAATTTTTATGTCACGATAATGTTTCCTTAAAAAACCTGCCATGGCAAAGGTGCAGAGAGCCTGGCTCAGATAATTCAATGAAAAACCGGCGATTGAAGGTTTTTCTGCTTCTATAATGTCTCTTAACCCTGTATTGAAATATGGATAAAAAGGATTTTTCTCGAAAGTTTCTGCTGATTCTATCAGATCCTTACTTTTTACAGGAGATAGATTTCCAGTTCTGTAATCAGAAAGACTCATTTGAATACCGCCTGTTTTCCCCTTTATTTGAATCAATCTGTTTATATCCATGACAGCCCGTTTATAAGTGTCGAAATTATGATATTTGCCTTTTAAATAAGCCAGATTCAGTGAGAGATTTTTCCATGCTCTTTTAGTCCATGTGTCACAAAGATCAGGTTTTTCTTCCAGAATAGTATAGATACCTTCCAGATTTGCGTCCAGAATATTATGTTTTATGCCATGACCTTTCAGGAAGCCGGATAATTTTGCAATCCCGGCAGGAGGCTCACATGGTTTTGTTACGGGCGGATTTATGATAAGCATATTTCTGTTACTCCAGGATTTTTTATCATATTATCACGATGTTTTTTTATTTTCAATAGGTGCTACATTATTGTCTTCGAAAAAAAATCTACCGATATCATCCGGTTTATCATAAAGACCGCAAAATACCCCCTCTATAGCTGAAGGCTTAGGACTGTAAGTAATATTCTTAATCGTGCAGGTGAAAAAGCAAAAATATTCAATGAAAGTCAGGATTTAAGTAAAATAAAGGAAGGGGCATTAGATGAGATATTTATTATTTATGCTCACCTCAATAAATGGTCGTGACGCATCACACGTGACAGGTTTAATCCCTGCGCATCACGCATTACGTATTACGCATACGAGATTATTATGAAACTACCTATAAAGAAATCACCATCAGGTTACAATACTGTTATTGATACATACGGGGCAGACGTTTTTTCCACGACGTAGGTATGATTTTATCAAGGGCATCGTCGGCAGTCACAATACCGTGAAGCTTTTTGTTGTTATCTATAACAGGCACGGCAAGGAGATTGTATTTTGCAACAACCTGGGCTACTTTATCCTGACTTTCCGTCAGCCTGACACTTACAATGCGTCTGTGCATAAAATCCGATACATGAGTTCCCGGCCGTGCCAGTATAAGATCCTTCAGGGAAAATACACCTTCCAGTTTTCCTTTTTTATCCGTTACATAAACATAGAATATTGTTTCTGCTTCCTGCCATGCTTCTCTGAGTAAAGATATGGCTTTCTCTGCTGTAACATCGGGAGGTACTGCCACAAATTCCGTTGTCATAATACCTCCTGCCGTGTCTTCATGATAGGTCAACAGTTTACGTACATCTGCTGCTTCTTCTACTTCCATCAATTTAAGTATTTCTTTACTTCTGTCTTCCGGCATTTCTGCCAGCAGGTCTGCCGCATCGTCAGGCGCCATTTCTTCAAGCACATCTGCCACTCTTTCATCAGGCATAGTTTCTACCAGGGTGGCCTGAAATTCTGTTTCCACCTCTTCAAGGGTATCTGCCACAGTCTTTACATCAAGCGATTCCAGCAGTTTTTTACTTTCGGCGCGGCTCAGATCACTTATTATTTCTGCCAGATCGGCAGGATGGAGTTCGGTAATCTTGTTACCGGGAACCTTGAGCCTCATAAATTCATTTCCCGGGAGTAATTCTACATCATGCCAGGCAATAGTTCCGGGATTCAGTTCTTTGCCGAAATAACCGGCAAGCTTCTGCGTTACCTTTCTTATGCCGAGACGCCTCAGGAGACCTACTTC
>CAYSLJ010000060.1:27361-38068 GCA_964431735.1 uncultured Synergistia bacterium
ACAGGTTTATTGAGCAGGTCAGTTAAATAGATCATAAGTTATCCTCCCGGCTATATGAATTAAACTTATTTTAATTTAAATGGATAAGTAAGTCAAATTTTTACCTTTATCCTCTTCTTCTTTTCGGTTTCAGCAGTTCATAAACAACATCATTTACTATGACCACACCAACCATAATTCCATTCTCATCAATGACCGGTAATGACGGAAGGTTATATTTTGAAATAATATTGATCATAGAATTTAAATTATCAGTATCTCCTACTGATATAATAGTGTGAGCCATAATATCGGAAAGTTTTCTGTCCGGTTCTGCTATTACAAGGTCTCTCAGAGACAGTCCTCCCCGGAGCTTTTGATTCTCATCTGTAATATAGAGATAATAAATTTTATCTTCCTCAGGCTTCAGTCTTCTGAGTTCCTGAATGGTCTCCGATACTGTGAAATTCATGTCAAGATAAAATAAATCTGCCGACATGATGCTTCCCACCGTATTATCAGGGTATTCCATCAGTTCTTTTACTTCTTCCGAAACCTCTTTAGACATTTCATTCAGCAGTTCTTCCGCATGGTCTTCCTTTAAGTCATCCAGTATATCTGCCACTTCGTCTGCAGGCATTTTTTCAAGCACATCTGCTGCTTCTTCTACGGACATGCTTTCCAGAATATGCACCTGTGCATCTGTCTCAAGTTCTTCCAGGACATCTGCAGCTTTTTCTTCGTCAAGGGAAGCGAATATCTGTGCCTGTGCTTTTTTATCAAGTTCTTCTATAATATCGGCAAGGTCAGAAGGGTGAAGAGTTGAGAGTTTTGTATGAGATTTTGAAAGTTTTATGTCTCTTTTTTCTGTCATAATAGCCTCTACGTTTTCCCATAATATTAAATTACTGCCAATATCTCTATGGAAGAATTTCAGCAGATTTTTTATTATTTTTGCCCATCCGAGCCTTCGCAGGAGTCCTTCGAGGCCTACATCTACTGCAATTACCATCACTTCTCCCGACTTTATCAGAGCACAACCTATATCATTGACTCTTACGACTTTTCTTCCGTTAACATCCACTATCTGTTTGTCCAGAATATGATGGGCCAGCTGAACAGTATTTTCTTTTGAAATATCTATATCTTTTACTTCTCTACAGAAGAGTCTGTAATCGTTTTTTTCTTTTCCTATATTGAAAGTGGAAAAATCTATATATTTTATTTCTTTCCCTGTATGAACCTTTGCCGCAATAACCCTTGGACTGGCTCCGTCAATTTCTGCAACCAGATCCTCAAGTCTTCCTATATATCTGCGATCTTCCGAAAAGATTTTATTGCCGAGAATTCTGCTTAAATAAAATTTGTTTATCATAAAAAGTCCTCCTTATATGCGTGACGCGTAACGCGTAACGCGTGACGGGTGGTTCGTGATGCGTGACGCGTTACGCGTAACGCGTGACGGGTGGTTCGTGATGCGTAATGCGTAACGCTTTTCACTTTTCACTTTTCACTTTTCACTCTTCACGACTCACCCCTCACTCCTCACTGAACAAATGGCATAACCAGAAGTATAACAGTAAGAATTATTACGAATATAACCGTAAGCCATGCGATAATATTAAAAAAACGTGAATTTACATATTCTCCCATGAGTTCTCTGTTATTCGTGAGTCTGAGCATATAAATGAGAATTACAGGGAGAATAATACCATTGATTTCCTGTGAAATCAGCATGATTTTGACAAGAGGTATGGATGGGAGCAGGACAACTGCTGCTCCTATGACTATAAAGAAAGCTATTATAGTGTAAAATACGGAAGCTTCACGGAATTTCTTGTCCAGGCCGTTTTCAAAACCGAAAGCCTCTGTGACTGCATAGGCAGTAGACAGGGGGAGTATGTGAGCTCCCAGTAAAGATGCACCGAATAAACCTGCGGCAAATAGAAGAGAAGCATATTCTCCTGCCAGAGGTTTAAGAGCCTGCGCGGCATCGCCTGCGGTTTCTATTGTTATGCCTGCTTTGTAAAGAGTCGCCGCAGTGGTAATAATGATGAAAAAAGCCACGAAATCTGTTATGAAAGCGCCAATAAACACATCAATCATTTCATATCCGTAATGTTTTATATCCAGACCTTTATCCACAACTGCAGCCTGAAGATAAAACTGCATCCACGGAGTAATTGTTGTGCCGATCATGGCGATAAACAAAAATACAAAATTCTGATTCCAGCTGAAAGAAGGTATAAAAGTGTGTTTCATCACTTCATGCCAGTCAGGTTTGACTATAAAGCCTGATATGATATATGTTATATACACAAGAGACAGTATGAGAAAGGCTGTTTCGGCTTTTTTATAGGAACCTCCTGTGACGACTATCCATACTAAAAGAGCTACGGCAGGAACAGAAATGTATTTTGAAATATGAAATAATTCCATACTTGCAGCAACTCCTGCAAATTCCGCTATTGTTGTGGCGAAATTGGCTATGAAAAGTGTTGACATGGCAAGGAAAGTCATTTTTACTCCGAAATTTTCCCTTATGAGAGCGGAAAGACCTTTCCCTGTGACAATACCCATTCTGGCACACATTTCCTGTATAACTGCAAGACTGATGGTTATAAGGAAAAGTCCCCAGAGCATAGTATAACCGTAAGAAGCTCCCACACAGGAATAGGTTGCTATGCCTCCTGCATCGTTGTCTGCATTTGCCGTGACAAGTCCGGGGCCTATGATACTTAAGAGGAGAAGTAATTTTGTTATTTTTTTGTTTTTAAAGATTGACTTCATTTTTTATTTACCTCCCTGTGTTACAGAGCCGGTTTTTGTAACACATGTGTTTTAACCATGTGAATTATTACAGGTTGAAATAAACAGGATATTATCAGAGGTCTGTTCTTTTTATCGAAGTGCCGGTAATGAAGGTCAATCAGCGGAAATTAGAAATTTCCTGACAGAGAGGCCTTTTTATATACCACATCAGTCAAAGAACCTCTGAAAAACATGGCTAAAGGGACGCTTTCTGAAGATTCTTCCATTGTGATACCCCCTCTGTTGAAAGACATTAATCTCTAAATTTCACCTAAATTATACTCTTTAATATTCATATGTCAATTGAAAATAAAAATATTTTATCGTCAAATTGACAGGAGTTTTTTTGATATTTAAAGAAAACAATAGTAATAATGACCCGAGCATAAGTATGTAATAAAACAGGACTTACGCATTTTGTCATTGCGAGGAGCTAAGCGACGAAGCAATCCCAACGGTTTCTGTTGTAATGATGGGATTGCTTCGCTTCGCTCGCAATGACAGGCTTCTCTTTACTTTTTGCGTAAGTCCTGATAAAAGTCTTCCTTACGTCACGTATTATGTATTATTTATGCTCACCACAGTAAACTTATTGACCTGAGCATAAGCATGTAATAAAGGTTTTCCTCCCGTCACGCGTTACGCGTTACGCGTCACGAGAGCAGTTATGTATTATTTATGCTCACTTCAGTATTTTATGAGGGTTTGAATTTTATGAATACATCTTCCTGTATATTCTGTGGTAAAAAAGCAGAAGATAACAGTTTTTTTTGCGGAAACTGTAATAAAGAATCTATAGAATCCGATTTTCTTGATAATCCGATTAAAGTGTCGGGAAAAGAAACAGTAAATAGTGATGACAGAATAAGAGAATTAAAAAAGGAAATATATGCCCTTGCAGCGGAAAAGAGTAAAATAGAATTACACGATTTAAATCCGCTGGTGAAAAATCCTGAATATGATATTTATCAGATTGGATGCAGGAAAAGGGTACGCATAATGTCTGTAATAAGTGGTTTATGTATATCTTCTTTCCTTATAATACCTCTAATATGTAATATGTTCAATATTGATCCATATCTTATATGGAATGGTTATCCATACCTTATATTTGAGGGTTTTATAGTGTTATTTATGTTTTTTGTGATGGCTATGACAGCCTATAAAAATGAAAATTGTGCACCTCCTTCAAGTATATGTGATGAACAAAAGAGAAACACTGTACTGGCCGGATTGGATGATATTGATGTGCAGATATATAAGAAAAGAGAAGAAATTGAAGAATTAAAAAATATGAAATAGAAAAAAATATGAAATATTTTTCAATTTTTTACGACTGTTGAGTCAAAGAAAAAGGAGGGACTGGAAATGGCAGCAAAAGAAAAATTATCAAAATACATAATTAAAACGGCTCTGAAGGAACTTCAGGAGAATAAAAGATATTCAAATATTGAGGACATAAGAAAAGACCTTGAAGAAGAACTTGCAGAAGAAGGTTATGAACTGACTGATGAAGACAGAGGGAAGATCAAGTCTATTGTAGAAGATGAGGCATATACAGGACGCTTCAGTATAGATGACATCTTTCTGAAGAGACTGAAAAATAAAAAATACTGGCCTGTCGCCACCGTAATTGTAGGAGTAATAATTTTTGTTATCACCAATATCATAGGAGCCCTTATTGAATACTGCGTACAGAAACCTTTAAGCGGAAATGATCCTGTTCCCGCTACCGTTATAGCAGCTTTTTTTCAGCTGCCGTCAAAAGTGGAGGGAACAAACCTGGACTTTAAAGTTACTCTTCAGAATCAGTTAAAAAATGAACCTCTGAAAGATCTTGTACTCTTTGCTTCTGCAGAAGACAATGTGACAAAAATTAATATAGACATCCTCCCGCCAAATGCCACTCCGAAACCGATTGACGGAAAGATTGATATTGCAAGTGTAAATAAAAAAGATTTCCTGTTCAGTGCCTATATCATAGGTTCCAATGTGAGTTTTCAGTCAGAACCTATCAGGATTGAAAGAGATATGAAGGTTCCCGGCGCCATGATAGCCAGAGAAATATCTCCGTCAGGGAAAGACAGTCCTTCCGTACAGGGAAGTACCATGATTGCATATGATGAGAGCATGGATAGTAAAAATGAAATGCATTATAAGAATCAGTCAGGAGAAATAGAAGAAAAACCTCTTTCATTAAATTTTAAAGAAGTAAATTCGGATAAACTGGCAGAAGATATTATAGAAAAGATAAATAATCTTCCTCATGATAATCTTCAATATAAGAGCAATATTCAAATTTTAAAAGCTCTTTCTATGTCAGGAAGTGTAAAAGCAAAAGATTTTATGGAGAAGAATAAGTAAGCAAGTGAGAGGTGAATACTGAGTGGACGGGATAATTTCCACTCACTATTCACTTTTCACTTTTCACTTTTATATAAAAAAGAGGATAATTTCTTAAATAATCGAATAAAACTTTTAAACTGAAGATTATACTGTCATGCATTTTGTGACATCTATATATATTTTTATGAGATGACGCGAAATAATAGGCAAATTTATTTAAAAATATTTAAGGAGGTAATTTAAATATGACAGAAGATTGCAGATTATTACAGGGCGGCAGAGGAATAGAATCGCCAATTCCGGGCCATATAGAATCTCCTACATGGATAGTAGACAAGGCATGGGACAAGGTAAGTGAAGTGGCTCATAATGCTCTTGATGCCTATATGGCTTACTGTAAAGAAGAAAACCTTCCTCACAGTTACCTTTTAGGTCTTGATATATTGATTACAGGTGTGGCAGACAAAACGGGAAAAAAAGTTGTAGATATAAGACCTACCCTTCTGGAAGGCCCATGCTGTAACAGTTACCCTGCATGCCCGAATTTCTTCTCATCAAGGCTTTATAAAAAACTAAGAGCAGAAACCGGAGAAGACCTTGTAGAATATGATGTACATCCTACAATGATAATGGATAAAATCGTAGAGGCCTATCTGGGGTTATGGAAAGCAAGAGGCCATTCCGATAAACCTGTAGTCGGTATATTCACCCGCCCCTACGCGGAAAGCGAAGAAGAAACAGCCCATGTTCTGGCCTATGAAACATTTAAAAAATACGGAGTTAACGTATTCAGAATAACACCTGACGAAAAACCTTATGTGAAAAACGGAAAGATTCATGTAGACGGAACAGCGATTGATCTCTGTCACAGAAGAATTGAAAGAATCCATGTTCCCCTTTTCTACGGAGAAAAACTCGGAAATCAGATAATAAACGAAGCAACTGAAACTCTCTGGATTAACCCCTGGAAAATAGACGATCTCCGTTCGAAAACCATAGAAGAAGAAGCCTTCAGGAGATGGGAGAAAAAAGGCGGAAATCCTATATCCAGACCGATTACTCTTGTAGGTAAAGAAATAACCCCTGAAAATGTAAAGAAATTACTTGACACAGGCGGATATGCTCTGAAGAAATGGAACAGCACCGGCGGTAAAGGTGTATTCCTCCATGCCTATATGCCTAAAGTGAAACACATATATGATAAGCTCTATTTGAAATATGACGGACGCCATATGATACTCATAGATGAAAAAAATACAGACAAATATCTTGCAGAATTTGAAAACTTCACGGAAGATGCGGCAATACAGCAGCTCAGAATTATAGATGCAAGAGAACTTGATGCAAAGAATCGCCTTGTATATGACACAAGAATAAATGCTCTTTACAATGAAGATGAAAAGAAATGGCATCTCATTTCCGGTATTTCCCGTTCCGTCCCGTGCGGGCCTGACGTGGCAAACGGAAATTCACTTCTTACAAACGTATCTTCCGGAGCAGAAATTTCTATTCTTATTATGGGACGTTCTAAAACAGGTAAAAACAGCATGAATTTCGGTCCCCTTCTTACTGCTATGGTGGCAGGTAAAACCGAGTATAAATTTTAATTGATATATGGTGCAGGGGTGCAGGTATTTTGTACCCCTGCATTTTTATTACAGCAGGTAAGGAATGGAAGTTAAATAAATGTCTCAAATATATTAATCGTGACGCGTCACGCGTCACGCGTTACGCGAGGAAAGAGACAATTACTGAGGTGAGCATAAATAATAAATATATGCTCTCGTAACGCGTAACGCGTAACGCGTGACGGGTTAAGCCCTGCGCATCACGCATTACGCATTACGCATTACGAGGTCATTATTTATGGATAGTTATGAAACTAACTATAATCTCCCATCACGCATCATGCTTTTAAATCCTCGCGTTACGCGTCACGACATAAATTAAAGAGGTGATTGATTTGACAGATGTATATAAAAATTTTATCGGCGGTAAATGGGTTAAATCTGAAACCGAGAAAACATTTAAAACGATAAATCCTGCAAATACCGATGAATCGGTAGGTGAATTTCAGTATTCTTCTGCAGAGGATTTGAGGAAAGCCGTAGAGATTGCGAAAGAAGCTTTTACTGCCTGGAAAAATCTTCCTCCTTACAGCAGGGGGCAGATACTGATGAAGACAGCAGGATTGTTCGAGGAAAGAATTGATGAACTCGCAAAAATTATGACGAGAGAAATGGGTAAAAGCCTTGTTGAAACCAGATCCGAAGTGACGAGAAGCGCACAGCTTATGGAATGGTACGGAGGAGAGGCAAAGCGCCTCTGCGGTGAGACCTTCCCCTCTGACAGAAGCAGAACTTTTCTTTATACTGTAAGAGTACCTCTGGGAGTAGTTGCTCTTATTACGCCATGGAATTTCCCTCTTTCTATTCCATGCTGGAAGTTGGGACCTGCCCTTGTGTCAGGTAACAGTGTAATATTAAAGCCTTCAAGCCTTACCCCTATGACCTGTATAAAACTGGCTGAGATTATGGAAGAAGCAGGAATTCCGCCTGGAGTTCTTAATGTTGTCACAGGTTCCGGGAGAGAACTGGGTGAAGAAATAGGCAGAAATGAAGATATAAAAGCTATTTCATTTACAGGCTCTACTGAGACAGGAATGAAACTTTACGGTGCTGCGTCGGGAAGGTTTGTAAGAACTCAGTTTGAAATGGGAGGGAAGAACCCCGTTGTAGTTCTTGAAGATGCAGACCCTGACAGAAGTGCTTATTTCGCCGTTGAAGGGTGTATGTGGACTGCAGGACAGAAATGTACTGCCACAAGCAGGGCTATAGTGGTAAAATCAGTTCTGGATAAATTTACCGAACATGTTATGGAGTATGTTAACAATTTTAAAGTAGGAAACGGACTCGATGAGGGAATACATATAGGACCTGTGGCAGATGAACATCAATTGATTAATATACTTGATTATATTGAAAAGGGTAAAGCAGAAGGTGCCAGATTGCTCACAGGAGGTAACAGGATTACAGGTGAAGCTTATGATAAAGGATATTTTATCGAACCCACTGTCTTTACAGATGTTACACCTGATATGGCAATAGCAAGGGAGGAAATTTTTGGCCCTGTTCTTTCTATAATACCTGTTGAAAATTTTGAAGAGGCTATTTCTGTGGCAAACGATGTGGAATATGGTCTTGCTGCATCTATAGTAACAAATAACCTGGCCAGAACCATGGAATATATAGATAAGATAGAAGCAGGTATAATTCATATAAATCATTCCACTGCAGGTGCCGAAGTTCAGGTACCTTTCGGTGGTATGAAGAAATCAAGTTTTGGCATAAGAGAACAGGGAACAGAGACAATCAATTTTTATACTACCTGGAAGACTGTTTATATCCATTATTAATTTCTGAAAGTGACGCATAGCGTCACTTTCAGAAATCTGCCCCGCCATATCATTATAATTAGAGTGAAAAGAACAGGACACAACTCACGACTCACGACTCACGACTTATTATTTATGGATAGTTATGAAAGTAACTAAAAAATAAGTTTTAAAACTATTGCAAAAAATATATTGATATATAATAATAAGACGATAATATATACAGGTAAGGTTTTTATATAGATTATTGAATTTTTTTCTTTTTACGTGTTATTTATCAATACTGTGAGGATGTTTTATGTATAAAAAATGTTCGAATTGTAATACTGTTAACAGCGATACAGCCAGATTTTGTAATGAATGCGCTCAATCATTGATGACAGAAAATCCTCAGAATAAAGAATTTTTGTCAGAAGGACATGTTCTTACCGGACGATATGTTATAAGGGAACTTATTAAATGCGGCGGCATGGGTGCTATTTATAAATCTGAAGATAATCATCTTACAAGAGTATGTGCAATTAAAGAGCTTTTAACCAACTGGTGCAATACGGAAAAAGACAGAGATTATGTAGTCAAAAGATTTCAGAGTGAAGCAAAACTCCTGTCAGAACTTCACCATGTAAATCTTCCGAAGGTAACCGATTATTTTATCTGTAATGAAAGACATTATCTGGTTATGGATTTTATCGAAGGAGTGGATCTGGAAAGTCTTCTGGCAGAAAAATATAAGCATGGTTTTCCTCTGGAAGAAGCAATTAATTACGGAATAGAAATTTGTAACCTTTTAGAATATCTTCACGGACAGGAACCTCCTATAATTTATAGAGATCTCAAACCTTCCAATATTATGATGAGAAAAAAAGACGATCGATTATTTCTGATAGATTTCGGTATCGCCTGCAGTCTGGAACCGGAACTTTCTGCTTCTCCCAGAACAATGATAGGAACTATGGGTTATTTATCACCTGAACAATATCAGGGTAAACCTGTCATGGCAAGTGATTTATATTCTCTCGGAGCCACCCTGTATCACCTTATTACGGGACAGATGCCGATACCTTTTGTCTACAGACCTATGAGAGAACTTGTTCCTTCTGTACCTCCTTACCTTGATGAGATAATGAAAAAAGCTCTTGACCTGACAATTAAACAGAGATTTCAGACAGCACCGGAAATGAGGATAGCTTTATGTAAATCTATAAATAAATATGACAGTATAGACATAAATTATAATATACTTCTTCTGAAAAATGAAAAAAATGAAAAAGATTTAAAAAAAGCGCGAGAACAGATAGGGTTACTTAAAGATAAACTGGCTAAAATGAGCTCTAATAGTCCTTTCCCCGGGAATTTTGTTTCTTATTCTCCTGAGAAATTACTCAAATATCTTTCAGATGTGAGACCTACAGGAAAAATAACCTATCAGTTCGATAATATTAAAGGTGAACTCTGTGTGAATAATGGTACGATAATGTTTATAAGCTGGGATAACTGGTCTGGAGAACTGGCATGGAGTAAATTCTTAAAATTAAAAAAAGGAAAATTTGATTTTCATGATGATGATAATCCGGAAAATGTTACCAGGAATCTTAACGGACATGATCCTCTGGAATTTATACAGGAAGATAAGAAAGAACTTTTACTCACGCTGGAACATATTATTGATACTATTGTTTCGCCTGACAGATTATTGAGATTTGAAAAAAATTCTTTAAATAATGAGAAAAATATACAACTTACAAGATTTCAGATGAAGATTCTGTCTATGATTACCATGGGAAACAGTTCCATAAATAAGCTGGTTTCCGCCCTGAATAGTTCTCAGTTAAAGATAGCAGAAACAATATGTTATTTAAAAGATTCAGGGTTTATTGAAATTGAACCATAGCTTAGTACCGCTCCAGATAAGTCAGTATCCATTTCTAAAACCTGTCCCTGACCGGATTCTTCCGGAAAAGATATGATCCTGTTACGTGGCAAACTGGTTTTTCAGACTGTTAATATTTTGCATCTATATAATTTACAACTCTCTTTTAATACGGCATATCTTTTCCTCCAGAGCCCGGCCAGGGACAGGAGTGAGTGCCATATTTTTTTGGGTACCAATTTACCTGTTGCAGTAATTAGAGCCTATCCGAAAAGTCATCAAATACCTTCCGGTGTGTGAGGCTCTT
>CAYSLJ010000061.1:0-37211 GCA_964431735.1 uncultured Synergistia bacterium
GCGAGGATGATAACCGTTCTAACAATTTGCCAGGGTTATTTTCTTACAGTCCCTTTATACGGTGCAATCAATAAAATCAATTCTGAAAAAAATTTCTGAAGAATATTTTCTTCCGAAAAATAGAAACGTATCATATCCTCCCTGTTGTAATACATAATGCTTTAAATCATGTTCTAACAGGTGATTTAAAAATGTGAAAAATGAAATAAAATTAGATTTTCCTGATCCATTTGCACCTATAAGAATATTATAGTTAGTTTCATAACAATTTATAATTATTGACCTGAGCATAAGCATGTAATAAAGTTCTTCCTCCCGTCACGCGTCACGAGAGCAGTTATGTATTATTTATGCTCACCTCAGTAAGAAGGAGTGAAAAGTGAGTAGTGAATAGTGAATACCTTACCATTCTTTTCACTTTTCACCTTTCACTTTTCACTCTAATTAAATTCTAATAAGTTATGACATACACTATAAGCTCTTTAAGTTCTAAATCCAATTCTTTAATAGATTTAAAATTTTTGATTTGAATTCCTTTGATTTTCATTTTTTCACTCTTTTCCGCTGACTTAACAGCATAGCCTTACCAGAATTGAAAAAATTCGTAGATTTTCCAGGGAATTGTATTTTTTTCAATCAAGAACACCTGATAAATGTTGACTAATCATCTGCAATCGAGTAAACTTTTAAAATAATTAGCAGTGAAGATATATAAACTCTTCACAGTTAACCCTTCATCAATTATAACTGACAAAAGGAGTTTATTCAATGAAAAAAATAGTCATACTCGGTGCAGGCCCTGCAGGACTGGGAGCTGCATGGAGACTTTTCGAACTTTCAAAAATTTCAAATAATAGCTGGGAACTTTACGAAGCGGAAAATTATGCAGGAGGGCTTTCTTCAAGCCATATAGACGATAAAGGATTTACATGGGATCTGGGAGGTCATGTTCAGTTCAGCCATTACGGCACCTTCGATAAAATGATGGATTTTCTCCTGGGAGAAGACGGATGGATTTATCATGAAAGAGAAAGCTGGGTATGGATATGTGACAGATTTGTCCCCTATCCGTTCCAGAACAATATACACCGCCTTCCTGATGACGAGAAATGGAAGTGTCTTCAGGGACTTATAGAACTTTATAAAAACAAACCGGAGAAAAAACCGGCAAATTTTGAAGAATGGCTATTGTTCAGCAACGGCAGGGGCATAGCAGAGCTTTTCATGTTTCCCTATAATTTCAAGGTATGGGCCTATCCCCCGTCTTCAATGCAGTCTTCATGGGTCGGTGAAAGGGTTGCTGTGGCAGACCTGGAAAGGGTGACAAAAAACATAATCTTTAATACCGATGATGTTTCCTGGGGACCCAACAACCGGTTCCGCTTCCCGAAACATGGAGGAACAGGGGCAATATGGAGGAGCCTTGCAGGAAAGCTGCCGGGAGAAAAACTTCACTGGAACCATAAAGTCTGCAGAATAGATTCGGACAAAAAGAAGATCTATTTCGAGAACGGTAACAACACCGATTATGATATTCTCATAAATACCATTCCTCTGGATCAGTTCATAAATATGTCTGATCTGAAACAATTCAGAGATGTAACGAAAAAGCTCACTCATTCCGCAACCCATGTCGTAGGACTCGGTTTAAAGGGAAAACCATCGGAAAATCTACAGAAAAAATGCTGGATGTATTTCCCTGAAAGTAAATCTCCATGTTTTAGAGTGACAGTTTTCAGCCATTACAGTCCAAATAACTCTGCAGATATTTCAAAATACTGGTCTTTAATGGGTGAAGTCTCAGAGTCGCCCGTAAAACCTGTCAATCAGGAAAAAGTAGTGGAAGATACGATAAAGGGGTTCATTAATACAAAACTTATCGAATCGGAAGAGCAGGTTTACAGC
Organism: uncultured Synergistia bacterium; assembly: GCA_964431735.1. Lineage (GTDB taxonomy): Bacteria > Vulcanimicrobiota > SpSt-956 > SpSt-956 > JAKJGF01 > CALARM01. The sequence goes on from CAYSLJ010000061.1 coordinate 1,906, forward strand.
ACATGGTACAAAAAAATAGAATACGGTTATCCTGTGCCATGCCTTACGAGAGATGAAGCGATAAAGATTTTAATTCCCGAATTAATGAAACATGACATATACAGCAGAGGCCGTTTCGGCGCATGGAAATATGAAGTGGCAAACCAGGATCATGCCTTTATGCAGGGCTGGGAATGTGTCAATTATTTACTTTATGGAACGCCTGAACTGACTCTATGGTACCCGGATCTGGTAAACAGAGGACATGCAACGCTCGGGAAAAACTGGTATTAAATAGTAAAAAGTGAAAAGTGAGTAGTGAGTAGTGAAAAGTGAAAAGTGAGTAGTTGAACTTACCCGTCACGCGTTACGATTATAACGCATCACGCATTACGCATTACGCATCACGAATTTATCTGTTGCATTATTATGGTATAATAATAATACCGTGACGTGAAATGCGTGACGGAAATAACAGAGGAAGGAAGATTGTAATGAAAAAATATTTTTATGATGATAAGACTCCTCCCGCATCCGGCGGAATTGCAAAAAAGGTTGACCCGCAGAAAACGGCACTTATGATGATTGACTTTTTAAAGAATTCCGATAAAACAGAAAGAAGGAAATTTGTAGATATTATCAGAAATGACATAGTATTTGACAGACTCATAGAGTTAGCCAGATATGCTATATCTAAAATGTAAATTCTACTGACCTGAGCATAAGCATGTAATAAAAGTTTTCCTCCCGTCACGCGTCACGCGTTACGCGTCACGAGAGCATATATGTATTATTTATGCTTACCTCAGTAATATATAACAGACAAAAACACACTGTATCATAAATCGTCATATTAAGGTGGTATTATAATAATGTTTCTCCGGAAAAAAATTTTACTTTCTCTGGTTTTATTATTATTTCTCTTTCCCTTAAAGGTCTCATCACAGGAAAATGAATCAAATCGGGTTCCGTATATGGTTCCTCCGAAAGAAATTGTAGATATAGCAGACGCTCCAGTAACCCCTTCTGTAAGAATAAGCCCTGATGAAAAATGGATGGTCATTATGTATTATTACCCCCTGCAGACAATAGCAGACCTATCCGTGCCGGAACTGCGTCTGGGAGGATTGCGCATTAATCCGAGGAATAACGACCAGAGCAGACGCATATATTATTATGACATGATATTAAAAAAACTCTCTGATGGTACAGAGCAAAAAATCACCGGCCTCCCGGAACAGGTACATTTCGACAATGTAAAATGGTCACCAGACAGTAACCATATAGCATTCCTTGTACATCATGAAAAAAACATTGAATTATGGTTAGCAGACATTAATAACAGCCGTGCAAGATGTCTGTCAGACATAAAGATAAACAATATCTATAACGATTCTTTCTACTGGGTTTCAGACAGTAAAACCATTATATGCAGAACCGTTCCGTCAGACAGAGGACAGGAACCGGAGAAACCTGAAGTTCCGGTCGGCCCTGTAATACAGGAAAATACAGGTAAAAAATCTCCTGCCCGCACATATCAGGATCTTCTGAAAAATCCATATGATGAATCTCTGTTTGAATATTACATAAAATCACAGATTACAAAAATTACTACTGACGGTAAAGCAATTTCTGTCGGTTCTGAAGGTATGATAACAGAATGCACCCCCTCCCCCGACGGAAAATATATTCTGGTAGAAATACTGAAAAAACCTTTCTCTTATCTGGTTCCTGACTATCGTTTCCCCAGGTCTGTGGAAATATGGGATTTTTCAGGACAGCTCATCAAAAGAATTGCAGATCTTCCCCTTGCAGATGACGTTCCTATTTCTTTTGATGCAGTGCCCAGGGGGGTCCGTTCGGTAAGCTGGCGTGACGACAGACCTTCTACTCTTTACTGGGTAGAGGCTCACGATGAAGGAGATCCTCAGATCAAAGCAGATATAAGAGATACAGTTTACATGCTTGATGCTCCTTTCACAGGCAAACCTGTAACACTTATTTCCCTGGAAACACGATTAAATGACATAAAATGGTGTAATGACAGTATGGCCATTGTATGGGAATACTGGAATAAAACAAGAATGATCAACGGGTGGCTTGTTGCTCCCGGAACACCTGCGAATAAACCGGTAAAACTTTTTACCTATTCCAGGGAAGATAAATACCACGACCCCGGGAAACCTCTTCTCAAACCGACAGAACAGGGCACTGCCATCATGATTTCAAAGGGAAATATATTATATTTTGCAGGAGAAGGAGCATCGCCTGAAGGCAGCCATCCTTTTCTGGATGAATTCAATGTATCTACAGGGGAGACAAAACGCTTATGGCAGTCAGAAAAGCCATATTATGAATATTCGATAAGATTGCTTGAAGATAAGAGACTTGTTACACGCCGCGAATCTCAGGAAGAACCACCAAATTACTTCGTAAGAGAAGTGATAAAAAACGATATAAAACAGTTCACCTTCTTCCCCCATCCTATGCCGCAGTTTGGAGGGGTAACAAAACAGATACTTCGATATAAAAGAAATGACGGAGTGGAACTGACGGCAACTCTCTATCTTCCTCCGGGATATTCTCCAAAAGACGGGCCTCTGCCGATGGTTATGTGGGCCTATCCTCATGAATTTAAAAGTGCCGATACGGCAGGACAAGTTACCATATCTCCCTATCGTTTTATAAGAATTTATCCCACGTCACCTCTCGTATGGCTTACACAGGGCTATGCAGTTCTCGATAGGCCCACAATGCCCATTATAGGAGAAAAAGATGAAGAACCAAATGATAAATATGTAGAACAGCTTGTGGAAAGTGCAAAAGCAGCAGTAGATGAAGTGGTTAAACTGGGTGTGGCAGACCCGTCCAGAATTGCCGTGGGAGGTCATTCATACGGAGCATTTATGACTGCCAATCTTCTGGCCCATACAGATTTTTTCACTGCAGGTATTGCCTGTAGCGGCGCCTATAACCGCACTCTCACACCCTTCGGATTTCAGGGAGAAGAACGTACATTCTGGGAAGCACCGAATGTCTATTCTGAAATGTCACCTTTTAATCATGCAGATAAGATTAATGAACCGATTTTAATTGTTCATGGAGAAGCAGATAATAATCCCGGAACATTTCCGATACAGAGCGAGAGGCTTTATGATGCAATAAAAGGCCTCGGAGGAACAGCCAGACTGGTAGTACTTCCATGTGAAAGCCACAGCTACAGAGCAAGAGAATCCCTGCTTCATGAGCTATGGGAAGTAAACAGATGGCTTGATAAGTATGTAAAAAGTGAGTAGTGAGTAGTGAAAAGTGAAGAGTGAAAAGTGAATTATTACAACCGGTTAAGGAATTTTCACGTGTGACGCATTACGCGTCACGCGTCACGATTAAGTAGTTACAACCGGTTAAGGAATTTCCACGCGTCACGCATTACGCGTTACGCGTCACGATCTAAAGGGGAGGGAATTTCCACGCGTCACACGTCACGCGTCACGCGTCACGATCCATAAAATGTCAGAACCAAAAGATTTCACGTCAGCCTATAACTGGGACTCATACTGTCAGATACTCCATGACAGGATATACGGTAAACTTTCTCATATGAAATGGGAACTGGGAGAACTTTACGATCAAAATCCTCATGATGAACTGACATTACTTTATTATTATCAGAAATGGCATTACAATAAAGAACTTTATCAGGCAACATTCAAAGAAGAAATTTCCAGGAAATATGTTATAGAACAGATGTTTCAGAGAGGTTACGGTGTAAATATTGACCTTGCAAAGTTTCTGGGAATGATTGAAACAGACGAATTGCCGGACATAAACAGAAAACTGGGAGAAACTTTTTATAGAAAAATAGAACTTGTTAAATCCTTTATTTTTATGCCACAGGAATGTATAACAAATTACGACAGTATTCACATTATAACTGAATTATGCAAAAAAATTCAATACCCTCCTGAAAATCCTGTACCTGTCCTTCAACCTTCCTGTCCTGAATTTCTGGATTTTCCTCTCTTTTTTGCTATAAAAGACAGAATTTCTCAGAATATAAATCTTACAGTATTTCAAAAAATGTTCCTTACTCTGGGTGAAACGTCAAAGACCATAATGAAAGGCACGATAGGATATGAAAACTTTTATCCTCCTCACTATTTAAAAACTGTTGCAAGAAATAATCTCTTAAATCTTTTTCAGGAAATCATGTCATGTTCCATTCATACTCCCGGCATAACCCCTGACCTTTTAAAGAGAATCCATTATTTACTCTATAAAAACCTTGACACACCCTATACATGCAGTCCCGGTGAATTCAGATTTTTTGACTTTGACGATAAAAACGGCACTACCGTAGAAGATGGCAGACTTCAGATTGAAATGCTTGTTCTTGAAGGATATCTTCAGAAGATAGACTGGTATACACTTGATCCGTATGTACTTATAAAAGGGCTTGCAGAGATATATCACCTTATAATAGCAATTCACCCTTTCTCAGATGCAAACGGGAGAGTGGGAAAATGTTTTGTAAATTATATCATGCTCGTCAAAGGATTTATGCCCGTAATATTTGATGACGAAGAAGAAATACTCTCTCTGCCGAGATACGGAAGTTCTCTTCTGGATATAGAGGCATATTTTAAAAACAGAATTAACTATTCCATAGATATTTACAGGAAAGAAATAGAGAAACTGGAAAGACATGGTAACATTTACAATGAAATTTACAAAGTGTATTTTGACTCGGGCTTTCATTTCAGACACTATATGACAGGCCATCTGGAAGTTAACTTTAAAGCCTATGTAACATGTGACGTTCATCTTTCCGAAGAATATATTGATGAATGTAAAATAGTTTTTCCCGATGAAAACGCTCTTTATAATATGATTATATACTGCGGTTTCAGCAGCCCTTATAATAGCTGGGAAAAGGAAATGGCCATCACTTCTCCTGAAATAGAATATGCAGAAAGTAAAATAAGCATGAAAATTTATGAAGTGACATTTTTCATAGAGTTACAGGATATTGATAGATATGAATGTGTCGAATTTTCTGTTGTTTCTCCTGTTACGGAACAGGTTTTTAATAATAAAAATTTGAATTACTGGTATAAATTTCAGTGACCCGTATTTCCTGCCCGTCACTTTCATAATGGGTTATAAAAAAACAACCATATCATATTTACAATCGTGACGCGTGACCCGTGCCACGAGGAGAATAACCATAATTTGCCGGAATTATTTTCTTACAGTCTCTTAATCTATAAACTCCTTAAAAATCTTCAATACAAGGCATACTATTTCCATTGTATAATTTTTCCGAGAAGATTGATGGACAGGATAGTATATCCGAAGGGATACATACAGTATCAAGTTTTATATTGCATCTGGGACAATCCCTGTCAGATACCTTTACGATAGTAATCTCAGGTGTATCACCTTTATTTTTCCTGGAAGCTCCGCAATAAATACAGACACCTGTAAGCTCCTGAAGAGGAGTTCCGCAGTTACTGCAATCCATAGTCTCACTCCTTACAGTTTACTGATATACTTCATATAATAATTCGCCAGAAAATATTACTTTCCCCTTCATAAAATAAATTTTCAGGAGTTTTATCTGGCAGATAATTCCTGTAACCTTCTCGATAGTGCTCTCATAGAAATATGCTATAATATTAAATAAACACTTTTTAAAGGAGCAGCAAAATGGGAAACATGAAACAGGGGAGTCTTGCAACAGGCTCGGGGAATACTCTGGAACAGACCGTTACAGGCACTCTTTTAAGTAAAGGATTTACCCCTGTTAATTACGGAGAATATATAAAAAAGAAACATAACTACGGAGAAGAACTTTTGATAAAAAACGTACCCTATAAAACAATATACGGTCATAACGGAAAAACGGAATTTTTACTTATATCCCGAACATATTCACTTGAAGTACGGATTGAATGCAAATGGCAGCAGGCATCAGGCAGTGTGGACGAAAAATATCCCTATCTATACCTGAACTGTATTGAAGCCATGCCAGAAAGAGATATTATAATTATAATAGACGGAGGAGGAGCAAAAGAAGGTTCTATAAAATGGCTAAAAAAAGCTGCAGAAAATCATGCATATACATCAAATAAAACAAAAAATATAAAAATATTCAATCTAGTTGAATTTGTCAAATGGGCAAATACAACATTCAGGTAATATGGCTATTTTTTAATAATTCTCTGCCTGCCTTCAATTGTACAGAAAACTGGACTTTTTTCACTTATATAACCGGTTATGGCATCTCTGAGAGAGTTCATATCCTTCATATTCTTTCCTTTTTGAAATACATACAATCCGTCTCCTCCAAGGGCAAGGAAATCTACCGTAGAAACTCTGTAAAACCTGTTTATATCAACAGGTTTATCTCCTGCGATAAGTTCTACAAGTCTTTCACCTGCCGGTCTGGAAAGATCATATGTAGCTTTCATACCTGACACCTGAAGAACACCATGTTCTTCTCTGAAATTTAATGACATCAAATCAATTAAATCTTTACCGGTGAGATCCATTGTAACTATAGTATCATCAAAGGGGAAAGTAGAATAGATCTTCCCTGTCGTAATAGTACCGGCAGGAATATTTTCTCTTATAGCGCCGCTGTTTATAATACCTATCTCACCTCCGCCATATATCCTTATTATGTCTGCCGTAAGATTGCCCAGGTTGGATTCTTCTTTTTTGGAAGTAATAAGATCTACAGAGGTCTTTCCTATTACTCTGTCTGCAAGGCTATCATATTTGACTCTGTATCTTTCCATAATATACTCCAGGTCTCTGTCCGGTTGTAGAAAAGCTGTATCAATCTTTACAAGTTCGCCTGTTGAAGAGATTATCTTCTTTTCATGCCTGTTAAATACAATTTCTACCTTTCCGAGCCATGCAAGATAGCAGCCTGCCTGGGCAATTACAGTAATACCTTCCCTGACAGGATTTTTGAGAAGAGTGTGGCTATGTGCCCCTATGATAAGATCTATACCTGGAACCTTTCCGGCTATTTCCCTGTCTCTTTCGTACCCTTCATGTGAAAGAACTACAACAATATCAACCATATGTATGTTTCTGAGTATATTTATATATAAAGGCAGTATTTCTTCAGGAGCAAACAAATTGTAACTATTTCTGACCTGAAAAGGCAGTATACTTCTGTTAGTGCAGGAAACGCCAATTATCCCGACTTTCACTCCTGACAGGTTTTTGATAATATAAGGCTCTGCCCCTTCAATAAAATTACCATTACAGTCTGTCATATTGGAAGAAAGAAGAGGGAAAGAAAAATTATGTATCATATGTTCCAGTTTATCCATACCCCAGTCAAATTCATGATTTCCGATAACAGAGCAGTCATATTTCAAAAAATTCATTATTTCAACTGTTGCCGTTCCATAAGAGAGGTTAGACCATATAGATCCCTGTGCAAAATCTCCTCCGTCAAGAAGAATAACTCTACCGGGATTTTTTTCCCTCTCTGTTTGTACAAGAGTGGAAAGATACTGAAAACCTCCGATTTTACAATCAGAAAGGGCTTTATTTTCATAGGGAAATATATGACCATGTATATCGTTTGTATGAAGAAAAACAAGCTTTATTGTTTCTTCATCTCCGTAAAGGGTTGAAGAAAGAAGAATAATAAATATAATTACAAAAATTTTTTTCATAAGATACACTCTTTTCGTAAAAATTTTCCAACGTAATGGCGGGAAGAGCAAAAATCATTGAAACAGCCAGATAACTTCTGTCAAACTTAAATATATAAATGGGCAGATAAAGCATTATGATAGACGTGGCAAAGCCTGCAACCATATAACAGAGTTTTGCTATGAATAAATTTCTCCTGTCCGTCATTAATCTCTCCTGTTTATTATAGTTACCCGGGTAAGCATAAATAATACGTATATGCTCTCGTGACGCGTAACGCGTGACGCGTTACGGGAAGAAAACCTTTATTTCATGCTCAGGTCAGTAAGAAGGGGTGAATAGTGAGTAATGTCCTATTTTTTCACTTTTCACTATAAATAAGAACGTTTATAACTCATTTTCAAACTTTTGTCAAACACTTGACATAAAAAAATAACATGATATACTGATTTAGTAATTTACTAATTTACTAAATCAGGAAGTGATATATGATGAAGATACCGACGACATTAAAGCATAAGCCTGTCATAGTTTCCGAGAATTACGACCAAGTTGACGGGAGGTATGCCTATAAAACGGATGCAAAAGGGCTTTCTCTGGGGCTGGCTCAATGGAATGACAGGGGGAAAGTGGATATTTCGGCAAAGGTATGGAGACATACAGGGGAAAAATGGTCAAGACAATCAGAAGAACTGCCCCTTCACAGAATACTTGATCTTGCAATTTTTGTATGCAGGGCAAAACAGTATTTTGCCGAAGCGTATCGTTATGAAAAGCTTTATGATCCTGCGAAACCTGTTATAGACAGAGTTGCCCTTCAGGGTGATGCCATGACCATAAGTGTCTGTACTGACAATGAAAAGATAGATGAAGACATAAAACTATTTCAGCAGGCTCTGAGCAATGACGATGAATTAATAGGCGAAAGGCTTCACAGACTTTCTGCCATATTAAAGGAACTGGGCTGTTAGTCTCTATAAACCGGTTACTGCGCTATGCAGTAACCGGTCTGTTTAACGAAAAACTCGTTTTTTATGATATAAACAATCTGTATATGAGCAATGTCAATAATTATATTCTGTTATTTTACTTTTCTCGTGTCATATTTAACCAAAAATTCTATCATATCCCTATTTTCTTCTTTTATAGCCATATCCAGAGGTGTCTGGCCTTCATAATTTTTACAATAAGGGTTGGCACCATTTTCCATAAGAAGTTTCGCTATTTGAATAGAATCTGCACGAACAGCACAATGAAGTGGTGTATAAGCCAGTGATTTACAACCGAGATCATTTATAATCCCGGTGTCTCTTTTATTTGGCTCTGCTCCTCTGGATAGTAACAACCTGGTCATAGTAATATTTTTATTTAAAATTGCTCTGAGTAATACAGTGCCGGTAATGTAATCGCCATCAGAAAAAAACATGGAACCCTTAATATAGATTAACTTGTTTACATCAGCTCCATTATCTATAAAAAATGATACAAGTTCCGTATTTCCGGTGTCTACAGCATAAAAAAGCGGTGTACAATTATTACCATCCTGTTTATCAATAAAAGATGGATAACTTAGAATATAAAGTTTTACTTTAATCATATCAACGGTTTTAACTGCTTCTATAAAATTTTTATGGACTTCATAATCATCTTCTATAAGAACATAATATGCATAATTACAAAAACTATAACATACACATTGAACATTATAAATGTTAGTGTAATAAATAAGTAAACAGCAGATAAGAAAAATTAAAACTGCAAGTAATATTAATTTCCTCATAAACATTTACCTGTGTTTCAAAATTGCCTGTGATAATAATTTATAAATTCCATTACCCGCTTTTTCTTATGATCGTCCTTATTGAGTTCTTCAACAGTATTCAGTAAAGAAAGAAAGCCGGGTCTGGGATGTTCTGACGTCGGTTCAGGTCTCCCAAATTCTTTATTATATGCTTTCAATTCTTCTTCTGACACTTTTTCGCCTTTGAGTAATTTTTCCAGAACTTTAAAATAAAGTACGTAATATCTTATCTTTTTATCATCTTCTTTATCAACTTTATAGCCATTGTCTTTCATAAAAGCAACTTCTTTTCTATGAGCCAGTAATTCAGTTATATGAGTATAGACTTCTTTAATCTTCGGATCAGACATATCCTTTTCAGAAACTTTAAGATCATTTATCATTTTTACATGGGTATATTCATGTATTACAGTACTTTATATATCTGCTTGCCAGTTGATATAGTTAGTTTCATAACTATCTATAAATAATAACATCGTAAAGCGTAATGCGTAATGCGTGATGCGCATGGATTAAACCCGTAACGCGTTATGCGTTACGCGTCACGATCACTTACATTCCAATAAGTTATGAAATCTATCAGACCGTGTTCACTCCTGAATAATATTCATTTTTATATAAAGAGGTCTCGTCTTCTCCCTTATAGCAGGCAGATTGGCGGCAAATAGCATTGCTCCTGCTATAACGGACAGGCCGCACAGAATAAAAGTATTCTGAACACCAATTCTGCCTGCAACAGTACCTGCTATAAGAGAGCCGATTGGAACCATACCCATAAAGGCCATGCCATGAAAACTCATAACCCTTGCCCTTTTGGAATCGTCCGTCACTGTCTGTAAAATAGTATTTCCCGATGCAAGCTGAACCATCATGCCAAATCCCGTGAATACCATTAATACCATAGAAAGCCACAGATAATGGGAAAAGGAAAATGCTATGAGGCCGGCGCCGAATATACAGGTACATATAACAATAACCCTGCCCAGGCCGAGAACACTTTTTCTGGAAGCAAGATAAATGGCGCCGCAGAGAGCGCCCACACCGGTAGAAGCCATAAGAAAACCAAGCGTATTTGGGCCGCCGTGAAGAATCTTCTTTGCCACAACAGGCATAAGTATTGTATAGGGCATTCCGACGAGACTCACAAGAGCAAGAAGAAGTATTATAGATCTTACCGGTATAAAATCAACGACATATCTAAAACCTTCTTTCATTTCAAGGAAGAGATTCTTTTTCTGAACAGTTTCTTTCGGTTTTATTTTCATGGCCATTAAAGCTATTATGACAGCACCGTAGCTTATGCCGTCAATAAGGAAACACATGCCTTCTCCGAATGCGGCGATAAGCACTCCAGCAATAGAAGGGCCAACAAGTCTGGCTCCGTTAAACATAGATGAATTCAGTGCTATGGCATTCAGGAGATCTTCTTTATTTTCAACGATATCGGTAACAAAAGCCTGACGGGTAGGCATATCGAAAGCATTGATAATACCCTGAAATACATTCAAACATATAATATGCCATATATTTATAGTACCTGTGAGAGCCAGAACTGCGAGAGCAAAGGACTGTAACATGGAACATATCTGTGTAGCAACAAGGAGTTTCTGCCGGTTCCACCTGTCTGCCAGAGCCCCTGCAAAAGGTGCCAGAAACAATGACGGGATTCTACCTGCAAAATTTACAATGCCGAGTAAAAAAACGGAATCTGTCAGGCGGTATACGAGCCATGACGTGGCTATTATAGTCATCCAGGTGCCTATGAGAGACAGACATTGACCGGAGAAAAAAAGTTGATAATTTCTATGCCTCAGGGCACGAAAAACAAATTTAATACCTGTCAGTTTTTCAGAACTTCCAGGAGAACTGCTGCCGGTAGCCATATATGTTATAAATCCTCATAGATTTTATAAAGTGTATGAAATTACTTTATAAAATTTTAACATAAATCAACATTCCTGTCTGTTACCCCGGACACACCTCACAGGAGAGAAGATTTTAAAGATAGTGATCTGAGCATAATCCTGTAATAAAAGGTTCCTTCCCGTTGCGCGTTACGCGTTACGCGTCACGAAAAGTGTATATGTTCAGCCGCATCATCTTTTTTTCAGTTCTTCCTGTTAAGAAACTGAGGCCATCTCGGTTTATAAGGCCTCCCGTATTCTGTCCAGCAAAACAACTGCATGGCATTATGAGGGCAGATGTTAATGCACCCCAGGCAGAGAGCACATGTTCCACGTGAAACAGGATAATTATCTTTGCCTGGCTGAAGCCTTTTTACAGGACAGAATTTAATACACATGCCGCATCTGACACATCTTCTTTTCCATACATAAGTCCTGTATGCCACGGTATTAAGCCATTTGTTATCAAGGAGCAGACCTGGAGCAACAAAAAAGAAAGGCCAGAATATAAAGGGATAACCGGTAGATTTACCTGAGCCGAATTCATAACCGTATCTAAAAATTTCAGTCAACTGGCCTTTCCACGGTAACAGATTGTCAAAATATCTGTGCACCGACGAAGGCAATAATCTGACTGTAGGTACGTTCATAGGATAAACGCCCCAGGCTCTTCCCACCACAGAGTATCCTTTCAGAGCAAGTAACAAACAGGCGAAGATTCCTGCGTTTTCCGGCCCTCCTGCCGAAGTGTAAAGTATAAAGGCCTGTTTGCCTTTTCCCGGAGGAAGATCTTTTAAGATATATTCGGCAAAATGCCAGGGAGTTTTCCAGCCGTACACAGGGAAAGCTATAACAAGTCCGTCGCCGTCGAGTTCACAGGAGAAATCGGCATAATGAAAAAAATGTTCCTTTACCTCAACTCCGGACTCTCTGAGACCTTTCAGAAATTCTTCCGTAAAATGGCCGGTATTGCCGGAATAAGTGCAGGAAATTACATCTACTTTTTTGATTGTTTTCACCTTTTTAAAATGATTGGCCATATAAAGAATCATAGTAATAAGAGCGGAAATAACTATAAAATACTGGTAAAAATTCCACTGAGCCGGTGATATTTTATTTGTGGCAAGAAACCATAAGACCCCTGCAAGAGGAGCGATACCTGTTCGTGCCATATAATCTGCAAAGATAAGAACTGTAACTACAAGGGGAAAAGTTATAAATACCGGCCCTGTATGAGGAAGAAAAACAAGGCATGTAAGAAAAAGCATTGAAGACTCAATCGGAGGAATAAAAGACATATACATAATACCGGTAATTACCATGCCTGCAAGCCAGAATAGAAAAAAATCAAAATAATTATATTTCTCAATGGCAACGATTATGCCTGCAGAATAGATCAGCGCCGCTATAAGTCCCGTGTAATAGAATATCTTCTTTTTCATAAGAACAGATTTTTATCGTTCCCCCTTCTGTTACCCGGTTACGTTCTTTTTGTTTTTTTCGGACTTTCTGTTATAATTATACCATATCAGAATTATACCGGCGTCAAAACAGTGAGCTATCAGAAAATTAATTTTATGTTCCGGGCCTGTAGAAAAAACGGAGTGGATGGTTTCAAAAAGAAAGTAAAAACCTTGCTGTTGTTACATCCGAATATATTGTAAACATGGCTGAATGGAAAAGATAAATAATGAATATTCTTGATTTCACTTCACAGCAGATGGAACTCAAAAATTTCGTTGAGGAAAAATTTTTTTTTACAGATTTCCTCTGTGAATACAAAAGACTGTGCAATATATCGGACGAATTTACCGAAAAGGGCATAAAAGCTGAGATAAAAAAGACAAATAAAAATATTTTACTGAAAAATCTTCATAAAACACGAGAAATTCTGCAAAAGTCTGAAGAAAAAATATTGAATTTTTTCGGGAACATAGAAATACCTCCTGTAATACTTTTTATAGGCCCTTTTGCCTGGGACGGTCATGGTATTCTAGTAAAAGAAAAACCTTATATATTTCTTAATATTACTATGATGGAACACCATTTCAACCTTCCCGGATTTATCCCTGAAGTCCATGCCATTCATGAAATAATTCATGGAATACATTATAATTTTCACCCGGAATTCTATCCGGGAAACTGTAAAACCATAAAGGAATTATATTTCAATAAATTTATGGCAGAAGGTATTGCCACATATCTTTCCGGCGAAATAAACGCTTCTACTCATGGAGAAGCTCTGTCCTTCGGTTTTATGCCGGACGAAGATGTTAATATATGGATAAAAAAATGTGATTCTCTGAAAGGTGAAAATGGTCTTTTGTTGAACAGAGCCGTTACGGAAAAAAAATATAACGACGAACTCTGGAGGAGTCTGTTTTTTGTCCCAGATATTGAACCGGACTGCCTTACAAGAGGCAGGTTCGGCTATTATTACGGCATGAAGATTGCAAAAATGGCAGCAGAAAAAACGAGAGATACACAGCTTGTAAAAACACCTCACGAATATTTCTACCATTATGTGGAAGATTATTTTTCCGAAAAGACCATGTAGAAACATGGAAGATTGAAAATGAATTTATAAATGAACCATTTGAAATGGAAAATTCACCGGGTGAAGCCTCCAGGACTGTGAAGGAAATCCGGCAAGTAGAGTGAATATTATGTCGGTAACCACGAAGGGATAAGGTTTAAATATTCAGGGAAGCCTGTTTCCCGGCAAGGTTTTAATGACCCGAGCATAAGCATGTAATAAAAGTTTTCCTACCGTCACGCGTTACACGTCACGAAAGCAAATATGTAAAAAGGGGATCGTGGAATGTTTTGTATAAGCTTCCCATCGGGAAAAGCTTAAATACAAACAGATAAAATCTATGACAGAACCGAAAAATATAAAACAGAGATGTCCATGGACTAAAGATGAGCCGATTATGAATAACTATCATGATACGGAATGGGGCGTACCTTTGCATGATGACAAAAAACTCTTCGAATTTATGGTGCTGGATTCATTTCAGGCAGGTTTAAGCTGGCTTACCGTGCTCAGAAAAAGAGAACATTTCAGAAAAGCCGTCGCAGATTTCGATGTGAACAAAGTGGCTGAATTTGATGAAAATAAAATTGCAGAATTATTGCAGAACAAAGACATTATAAGGAACAGGCTGAAAATCAGAGGAACTGTCAAAAATGCCATTGCCTTTAAAAAAATCCGGGAAGAATTCGGTTCTTTCGATGATTATATATGGAGATTTACCGGAGGGGAACCAATAATAAACAGATGGGAAAGGCTCGAAGAAATACCTGCAAGTTCTAAAGAATCCGATTCCATGAGTAAAGACCTGAAAAAAAGAGGATTCACTTTTGTCGGAACGACCATATGTTATGCCTTTATGCAGGCAGCAGGCATGGTAAACGATCATCTTGTAAGTTGTTTCAGATATAAGGAAATCTTATGATGAATAAAAAACCTGTAAAAGCACTCATATTTGATTACGGAGAGGTCATATGTCCTCAGAACAGAGATAAAATAAAAGAAATGAGATCCCGTCTTTTCATAGGTAAAAAAGAATTTACCGAAGTTTATTTCAGATACAGACTGGAATATGATCTGAACAACCTGTCTCCAGAAGAATACTGGAAAAAAGTTTTACACGATTGCAATCTGTCCATGTCTGACAGGGAGACAGAGGAATTAATAAACATAGATATAAAGAGCTGGCTTTCCGTTGACGAAAATATGTTGTCTTTCATAGAAGAAATCAAAAATAAAATATCTAAAATTGCCATACTTTCCAATATGCCATTACCTATTCTAGAAAAAATGGAAAAATCTTTCCCATGGCTGATTATGTTCGACACAGTAATTTTTTCCTGCAGAGCCGGCATGGTAAAACCTGAACCTGACATATACAGAATGTGTCTTTCAGAACTGGCCTTAAAGGCAGAAGATTGTCTTTTCATAGACGATTCCGAGAAGAACATTCTCGGTGCGCAGAAAGTCGGACTGAATACCATACATTATACATCTTTTGATAATTTCACAGAATTACTGAAAGAAAATTACATTTTAAAGGGTAGTGAAATATGACAGTCAGAACTTCCGTTAAAGCAATTATTATAAGAAACGATAAGATTCTTTTAACAGCAAACAGAGATGACCGGGGAGACTTCTATCTTCTTCCCGGCGGAGGCCAGCTTCACGGAGAAAACCTCCATGAAGCTTTAAGAAGGGAATGTATGGAAGAAATAGGGACAGAAATTTTTATCGGAGAATTGAAGTTCGTTCGTGATTATATAGGGAAAAACCATGAATTTGCCGAAAGTGACGGTAATGCCCATCAGGTTAAATTCATGTTTGAATGTAATGTTCCCTGTGACTATTGTCCTGAAAATGGCACTGTGCCGGATAGCATGCAAACAGGGGTAAAATGAATTCCAGTGAAAGAACTTCACACTTACCGTTTATATCCTTCACGTCTTTCTATGGCTATGGAACAGATGAAAAACGGGAAAATGATTACCTATATGGGTGATGTAAATTAAACAAAATTTGACTGTGTCATAAAATTTGTGTAAACCTCTATCGGAGCCTTATTTCATGGTAAGTTTGCACAAAACATCTTACATTCTCGAAAATTTATTTCCTCCCCGCTGATTCTCATAATTTCTTTTTACCATGCCGGCACATCTGATAAATCCTTTATCTTTATAAAATGGCACAACATCTTCGTCACATACAATATCTATTGCATACATATTCCTGAGACTCTCCGTCATACACTCTACCAGTTTTGTTCCAACCCCTTTTCCTTTATATTCGGGAAGAACTTCCAGCAAAGGAATGTACGAATAAAATACACCGTCGGACAGTGCATTTATGAACCCAACACATCTCTCTCCGTCTATGGCAATCCATGCTTTATAACTTTGCTGAAGAATCTTCAGATGTGCCTTTCTGTCGGGATGGGCCGGCCAGCCGACAAAAAATCCGGCAAGCTGTTCTTCTTTCAGTTCACTCACGTTATCAGTATATCTTATTTCCATGTTCACCCCTCCATTAATTCTGCTATTTTTTTATAAAAATACATTATATCGGCATTTTCAGGCAATCCAGCCACATGGCCATCACCTGTTTCAATAACTACTGGTTCTCCGTCTTCTTTTATTCCCGCATCCAGAGTAAAAAACCTGCTTTTTATTTTTTCCGCTGCCGGAAGAACACCTGACAGTTCAGACATAAAATCTCCGTAATCTCTGTCATTCACATAATAAGTATCAACACCGGCAGTAAACAAGTAATCAATGGAAATCATTTATAACAAACTAACGGTTCGAGAATACCTCTATAATGAGTTCTCAAATATTGCCTTGATACAAAACAACAGTGACAGCCATCAACAAATCTGTCATTCTCCGTGTATCCGGCCTTTTTGGCAAGTTCCAGAAGCCCTGCCGGGCCTTCTGATATTAAGATCTTTATAACAGGATGTGTCAGGGGATTATAGTCATATAATATTTTTTTGATATTATTATTTAAAACATTTCCGATTGCAATACCTGCACATGTCGTCAGGAAGCCGTAATTATCAAGGGTAATAGAGGTTAATAGATTAAAATCTCCTCCATCCCATGGTTTAATACTGCATGAAAGATTATTATATGAAACCTTATTATAAAATACTGAAAGTTTCTCTGCCGCTTTTCCTATCATGGATAAACCTGTGCCGGTATTAATCTTTAAAGCCTGTATTTCTTCAAGCCTTTTGATGAATTTTTTTGTTTCAGAATCAAAATCGTTATTCAGTGGAGAATCCATAAGCAGGCAGCCTGCTGAAACATTTACAAGTCCGGCTTTGAGACAGGCCTTTACGGAATTAATTACATGTTCAATTAAAATATATTTCTGATGAAAGGAATCCACACTGAATGAGATACTGTCAACTCCTGATTTAACAAGACTTCCGGCTATTTCCGATGCCTGATGCATATCTGTTCCCCAGAAGCCATTGGTCGTTATATGAATTTTAGACCTATGCAATATTTTTTTTATCACTTGAATTATAATCTCAAGTCTGTCAAATCTTAAAAAAGGTTCTCCTCCTCCGATTATTATCCATTCTGGATTACGGTCAGACAAATTACTCAGAGAGCTTTCCAGGAACTCAGGTGTAATAAAATCCCGATTATTTAATATACCGGGGTAACGACAGTGCATACAGGAACTATTGCAATTATATGAAGTATTAATTGTTAATAATTTAATATTTGTATTCATTTATAGTCATAACTTTTACTATATTATTTTTTTATATTCTATCATTTTTTCCTGATTAAATAAAGCTTTAAAATTATGCCTTCATCGAAGAGAAGCAGGTAGAATGTAATTTTATTTAATCCCTGACGCTATAAGCAGTTCCCAAAATTACTCACTTAAATACTTCTTTATAAGATTACAGATCTCATCCATTACCAGAGTTGTTTCAGGAAAATTCCTCTATCTTAAAAAACATGCAACTCTGTCAGAATTTCTTTTAAAAGTATTCCTGTATTCTTCAAGCCATCGGACTGTTTCTTTAAGGCCATCTTTAAATCCGTCAGTGCCTTTATGAGATGCCAGTTCTACAATACCGTCTTTTTTTATTATAAATACTCTGGCTGGCCATGCAGAGTAGTCATCTTTTACACTGTTATTCATGTTATCTATAATAACAGGTATGGTAATGTTCCCCTCCGATATAAACAGACCGGCTGTCATACATCTTTCGCCGTAATTTCTCGCATCTATTATATGACCGGCATATTCTGCAGGTCTTGTACAGTTTGAAGGACGTCCTTCTTCAATATATACAATAAAAAACCTGGCAATATATTTATAAGTCCGGTACATGCTTTCCATTTTTTTCGAGCCTTCAAAAAACTGGGGTGACGTATAACTTCCGAAAAAGAGCACAACAGGAATTTTATCTTTAAAACTCTTCAGAGTAATTTTTTCCTGTCCGTCAGAAGTCATAAGATTGAAATCAGGAGCAAAGGAACCGGAATACACATTATCATATGTCTGTGACAAGGAAACACTTATCAATAAAAAGATGAATATAAAAGATGGAATAAACTTTTCCATATCAACACCTCCCTGTATTTATGCACCAACTATACAGGAAAGAGGTATAACATAGCGGTAAAAAACGGGTAAAACACTGACATAAACATCAGTTATTTCATATTTATGTTTTTACCTTTGATAAAAGTTCCACCAGGCCGTTAGACAGGTTGAACAGTTCAACAAGATGTTCTTTCTGCGAAGTATTAAGAGCATAAATAGAAACGGACCTGGAAGAGATAACGATTTTCCCTCTTCCCGGCAACGGTGTGCCGAGAACAGGAAGGGGATATTTCTTTACACAATTTATAAAAGGATACTTACCTTTATAATTTGCAATAAATTGCTGGATTTCATCATTCAGAACATTTGTTTTTTCAGGTCCTTTCATAGTATAGGCTTCAAATTTCTCACTGAAGTTCATTGACAGGTTTTTCACGGGATTTTCTTCACGTTTCCTGTCATTTTCCGCTGTCTTCAGTGACATCTTCACCAGAAAAGCCGGCGGAGATATTCCCGGAGGATTGCTCGATTCTTTTATCTCCCTGTGTCTTTTCTCACGAATGAGATAGGTATTTTCAATACCCAGAGCAAGCTCTACAAACAACACAGTCTGCCCCAGAGTTGAACTCCCTTTACGTGAATGGTTAGGTGAATGGTGATAAATTTCCGTCAGATAAATTGTATTATCTTTCTCTTTTTTCATAATAATATTCGAAATATTATATTCATCCGTATCCCATAAACATTTATTCCATATATTGAATATTTTTTCAGTCAATTCTTTTCTTATAAACGTATCGGAAGTTACATCGACAAAACCACAGGAAGAACAGAGAGAAGAATAAAAAGAACTGAGCTGAACCCTCTCTCTGCCAAGTGTGAACATAAAATAAATTACGACGCAGAATGCAATTATAAACAAAATTGCAAAAGGTATAATGGTTAACAGTTTTTCCCATCCCATAATTACGAAAACCTCCCTCATATTAAATCTATATTGACTTGAAATGAAAACACTACCTGAGAATTTTACATAAATCAATATATCTATTGATATTTTCTATATTTTCTTCCATGTATCCGTCATCTATTGAGTTAACATAAGAAGAAGCAGTGTTCAAAGAGTGATTGTAATATATTCTTACCAGTTTACCATATGCTGTTCTGTCTATTATACCACTATTTTTCTTCAAATAACCTGGTATAAGAGAAATCATAAAAGCAAAACCTTTCCAGAGCATATCTTCACAGTAAAAACCTTTTTCTTTGTTTTCTTTGAGTACAGGCAATACAAAGGAATTGAAGATAACATAATCATTTAGATCGAAATCTTCATCTTCCGGGAAATCGATACTCCTGCCGGCCATATTTTTCATTTCATCTTCCACTGCTTTTATGAGCATAGGAATAATCTCTTTATCTATCCATATTTTGCACATTTCCGTAAAGTCTCCTCTGTATTTTTTGTTGACTTCTGCCTCACATTAAAAAATTCCATTCAAATCATAAGCTGCATCCATAGAACATCAAAATCCTGTCCTTTTTTCCGGCATACCTGTTTGAACCTTCCGCATTCAATGAAACCATGTTTACTGTGAAATCTGATACTTCCTTCATTCAGAGCAGATATGCTGGCAAGAAGTGTCTTTATGCCTTTTTCTCTGCCTTTCTTTATAAGATGTTCCACCATAGCAGCCCCTATGCCTGAGCCGCAGAATTCGGGGGCTATAAAATAAGAAATCTCCGCTGTATGAGAAAATGTCGGCAGAGGGTTATAGGGACGTAACATACCGAAACCTGTAATTTCCCCGTCTTCTGTTTTTGAGACACATGAAGGGTGGTTACCGATCATCTTAAGAAACATATCATAAAATTCATAGGGAACACACTGTTCCGGATAGGCGGCAAAAGATTCTTTTATGTAATGATTGAAAATATCTATGACTTCTGTACGATGTTCTTCTTTCATTTTCTCGAAGGTAAAATTCATTTCTACACACTCCTTTTTATGGTGTATTTCATAAATTATCAGAATTCAAGTGTTCGTGACGTGTGACGCGTAACGCGTGACGGGTTTATATTGCACATCACGCATTACGCATTACGCTTTACGGGTGTTATCATTTATGGATAGTTATGAAACTAACTATAATAAATATTTTATCACTGACCGGAATAATCCTCTTTTTAAAAAAAAGCTTGCAAAATACCGCTCATAAGAATATTATTATGAGAGAAAACAACAGTGACGAGGTGGAAACATGAAAGAACACGATAATACGCCATCCCACCATGGTATAAAAATACCGGTGGAAGATAAAAATTACCCGAATGAAACAATAAAATTACTTATTGAGAGAGGAAGTTGCAGGAATTTTTCAGACAAAAAGATAGAAGACCATATTCTGGATTTCATATTGAGATCAGGAGTCCATGCCCCTACAGGAGGAAATCTTCAGCCTTATTCCGTTATAAAGATAGAAGACAAAGACAGAAGGAACAATCTGGCGGAAATGTGCGAACAAATATTTATGGCGAAAGCTCCCGTACATTTACTCTTTTGCATTGACTGGCACAGACTGAAAAGATGGGCGGAACTTGAGATCGCTCCTTTCAGTGCCAATTCGTCGTTCCGGCATTTCTGGATATCTTTTCAGGATGTCATCATATGTGCCCAGAATATATGCACTGCCGCGGATTCACTGGGACTCGGTTCTGTTTACATAGGTACGGCAGTGGACTATATAAGGGAAATAAGAGCAATGTTTGAACTGCCGCAGGAAGTATATCCTGTAGTTCTTCTCTGTCTCGGTTATCCGAACATTAAGCCCTCTGTAAGAAAAAAACTCCCTCCTTCAGTTATAGTTCATAATGAAAGATATAACTCTATAGATGATGCGGAAATCATGGAAAATTTCAATAAAAAATATGAATACGCCGAAATTAAAATCACGGACGAACGTATGAAAGATATGGAAGAGACCTGCAGAGACGTCCACGGTGAAGAATTTGCAAAAAAATGTATCAAAAAAATCAAAGAAACCGGATATATAACACAGGTTCAAAGATATTTCGGCCTTCACTACAGAGCAAATGAAATGCCGCAGGGAAATAAAGAATATCTGGAGACTTTTAAAGAGGCAGGGTTTTCATGGTTTGAAGAATTTATGGCGGACAAATAATTTTAAAATCAGTCTTTACCTGATAAAGAAAGGTAGAAATCAGCTATGGCATGACCTATATTTTCAGGCTCATCTTCCGGCAAAAAATGTTTTCCCTTCCCCGTATATTTTACCTGAAGAGAGTCAAAATATTTCTCTGCCATAGAGACACCCTGTTTTCTTATGGCAGATCCGGGTTCACCATAGAGAAGAAGTTTCGGAACAGTAGAATGACGCAACCAGGAACTGTATCTGTCAATGACATCAGCCACATCACCCGGTCTGGCTGATTGAGGAGTAATAGTATTCGGCCCCGTTCCTTCAAGCCAGACTTTTTTTCTCACTTTTTCATCACGCCATGGTGCCTGATATATTTCTATTTCTTTTTGAGAAGGTTTTCTTACCATACCCATGGCAAGCATATCCTTTACAGCCTGTTCACCTTTAGTCACAATGGCATATTCGGCTATTTTCTTTATACGGAGAAGCCTCATAATAATACGGGCAGAGAGAGGCATCTGCTTAAATGTCATATCTACAGGCATAAAAAAACCTTCAAACATGACAATCCCCCTGATATTACATTCATTATGCATGGCATAATTCAAACCGACTATGAGTCCGAGATCCATACCGACAAGGATAATATTATTCAGATTTAAAGCTTTAAAGGTATTTTTCAGAAATTCCGTATAAGTTTCCGGGTTATAGTCTATGTCCAGAGGCTTATCACTTTTACCTGAACCTATAAGATCAACGGCAACAGTTCTTCCGTATGGAGAAATATGTGGTATGACATTTCTCCATAAATAGGCATGAACAGGTATTCCGTGAAGAAGTACTACAGAAGGTTCACCGGTGCCTGCTTCCACATAATGTATCTTTAAATTATTAACTGTCACATATCTGGATTCATAAGGAAAATCCGATGATATAATCTGACTTTTATTCATTTTTATTTTTCTCATTTTTCTCAGATCTATTTTCGAATAACACTGTTATCAGATGAATAATACCGGTATATTTAAGTTCAGGATCAACATATTGATGCAATACATAAAAAAGAAAATAATAAAATCTCGCCGATGCCCATATAAGTAAGAGACACAATATAAAGACGGAAAACTTCGGACATTCCGTTATGATCAGAACAACAGACAATAAAATAATTAAAAGGAAGAAAAATCCTTTTAACACAATTAATTTCTTTGATTTTAAATCTCCCATAGAAATATCCTTATATATTGTTAAACAGAGATTACGCTGCTGTCATGCATGGTCATGGACATTCAGACTGACTTCTCCAGTATTTCCGTAAGAATTTTACGGAGTTTTTCCCTGTCTTCACCGGTAAGTTTTACCGGGCCTTTAGTCCTCTCCCCTGCTCTTCTCAATTTTGCGTCTCTGTGTCTTTTTGCAAGCATATAATCCATTTTATCAGGTTCATAAACCATACCTCTCGGAGAAACGGCATAAGCCTGTTTACTCAGTATGAGAGATGCAAGTCCCCAGTCTCCCGTAATTACAATATCTCCTTTTTCTGTCATGTTAAAAATCTTCATATCGGCAGCCTGGCTTATATTATCTACAACAACAAGACTTACATGGTCATGATCTTCTTTATAAAAATGAGACACACTTAATACTATTACAACAGAAACTTTATATTTTGCTGCAAGCTCTATAACAACTTCTTTAAAGGGAGAAGAATCTCCGTC
The DNA here is from genome assembly GCA_964431735.1 of uncultured Synergistia bacterium. GTDB lineage: Bacteria > Vulcanimicrobiota > SpSt-956 > SpSt-956 > JAKJGF01 > CALARM01. The sequence continues at coordinate 25,254 of CAYSLJ010000061.1, forward strand.
AATTATTATCTTCATTTCGGAGGCCTTATCAAAACTATAGGAGTCTGTTCGTCTGCATTTCCCTGGGGGTTATGTTTCAGAGCTTTCACTATAATTTCCCTGTCTTTCAGAGTAGAACCGAGTACATCCACTTTACCGAGATCATTTGCATCTACCACCGTGGCATCAAGGCCTGTTTTTGCTTTTATTTCTTCGGAAACCTTCTGAGGATCTTTCGGGCCGAGAACTACATATTTATCAAAAGGCGGCATAGTGCCGGGCGGATCATCTATAGTAGCGGCAGGTCTTCCTGCAAGCCTGTAAAAATCTCCTTTTCTCCCTATAAATTTACCGAGAGAACCAAGTGTAAATGAAATAAGTATACGCCACAGTCCCACTTCTCTTATAGCCATTTCAAGGCTGTAAGGAGAAGAGAGACTTGCATCCTGCTGAAAAAACCTGTTCAGCCTCGTAGCCCAGTATCCCGGTTTTATTGTTTCAATATAAACAGCCCTTCCCTGAAGTATGGCTATAACACTTTCCGCTATGGCAACTATATCACCTTCCTGAGAGAGAGGTATAACATATTTATTCAATACATCCATCAAGGTATCTTTTTCTCTCAGTATATGAGTTTTTACCGGTATGGTTTTTATCGATTCATCTACAGGCTTTCTCGGAGAAACAGGCGGAATTTCCTCCTTTACTACCGGCAATTCACCTGATACAACCTCCAGGTCTTCAGGTTTTATAAGGAATTCTTTTCGTTCATGTATTAAAGGATTTCTTCCGTAATATTTATAATACAACTCGAAATACATTTCTTCAGGTACTTCATTTCTATATACGGTTTTACCGTCTTTATGTTTTATGCTGACAGAACCTTTAAGGACTACTTTTTTCCCCGGCTTTACAAGGAAGGCTTCCCAGTAATTGTCATGATATACTGGAAGTTCGGGATTTATAATCTGTGATTTTATAATAAAATCATTATATTTATTTCCTTCAGGTTCCAGACGGAAGAGACCGTCTATTACTATGGCCTGCTGTTTCCCCCGGTTTTCAAAAGGAACTGTAAAGGTGAGTAAAATTTCATTATCGGTAAGTCTGAGCTGCTTTTCTTTTATATCATTCACCTTCAGATCGCAATCGCCCATTTTTTTACACATAGATTCAAAAATTATATATAGAACAAATAAAGCGCATAATGTCAGTAAAATATAAATCATCGTTTTTCTCCTTTTTTTAACGTGACGCGTAACGCGTGATGCGTGACGGGTGGTTCGTGATGCGTGATGCGTAATGCGTGATGTGTAATGCGTATTAATCCCGGGCGTTTAAATAAACGCCCCTCCTTACCCTTCACTTTTCACTTTTCACTACTCACTACTCACTACTTTCTCTCGACCTTGCTCTTTTTATGCCTGTGTCCGTCCATTGCCAGTTCTACAAGCCTTGTGAGCAGTTCCGGGAAAGAAATTCCCATTGCTCTTGCAGCCTGAGGGAAAAGGGAATTCCTGGTCATACCGGGGATTGTATTTGTTTCAAGAACATATAATTCATCATCCTTTATAATCATATCTGTTCGTGAAAATCCGGCACATCCCAGGACTTTATGAACCTTTATACCCAGTTCCTGTGCTCTCAGGGTAAGCTCTTCAGAGATCTTTGCAGGTGTAATTTCCCGGGTACTCCCGTTGTATTTCACATCATAATCAAAAAAAACGGCACTGTCGGGAGGTATTATTTCCACCAGAGGCAAAGCGGAAGGTTCTTCCCCGGCAAAAGATCCCAGGACTGGACAGGTTATTTCCGTACCCTTTATATATTCTTCCACAATTACTCTGTTATCATAATCAAGGGCGAGAAGCATTTTCTCTTTCAATTCATCCTTTGATTTTACAATGAACGTTCCCACACTGGAACCCAGATTTGAAGGTTTTACAACACAGGGATAAGACAGATTCATTTCTATATTATTAATTAACTTATCAGAATTTTTCTGCCATTCCCAGTAATCACATGTCACAAAACCGGGTGTTTTTATATTATTATATATATAAACTTCTTTGCATTTCGCTTTATCCATTGCAAGAGCACTGGCAAGAACGCCTGAACCCGTATAGGGTATATTCATCATTTCAAGTAATCCCTGGACTGTGCCGTCTTCTCCGAAGGGGCCGTGAAGTGCCAGAAATACGACATCGATTTTTTCCTCGTCCCCGCCTTTAAGGTGTTCTATATTACTGTTTGAAAGAACAGGCCAGTTTTCTTCCGCAATATTTACAGTATGAGAGCCTTTACTGTCAATTATAGAGAAGACACCTTCTCTTACGTCAAGTTCTTTTCCTTCTGAAACATACCCGCCCGGTATAAGCCATTCGCCGTTCTTTTTAATCTTTACAGGTTTTACGTTATATTTAGTCTTATCCAGAGCATTTACAACTTCTTCTCCTGATTTAAGAGAAATTTCATGTTCTGCTGTTTTACCTCCCATAAGGACTGCTACATTGATTTTCATAAAAAATCCACCTTTCTGTTTCACGTGAAACATTTGCATCGTGACGCGTAACACTTACTGAGGTAAGCATAAATAATACATATATACTCTCGTGACGCGTAACGCGTGACGGGAGGAAAACGTTTATTAAATGCTTATGCTCAGGTCAATAATCTAAAAATTCATCTAAAATTTTTAACTTTTATCTTTTTTTTATTTCCATAAACAAGTATAACACTTGACATGGCCCTGGATGTGTAGGTTAAATACTTACCTTTATAGTAAAGTGCGGAACTGGTTCCGCCATCAAGATTTACCGCGTAAAGACAACCAAGATCCTTCATAATATATGCAAGAGTTCTTAAAAAAACTTTACTTTCGACTGTTACAAGGAGCAGTTTATTATATGCAGTTATACCTATGGCACTTCTTCTGTTCTGGCTGTATACGGCAGGGTCACGAAAACCTTCATCTGCAGGATTAAGAATAACCTCTCCTTCTATAACAAGAGTGGGGCCGGAACATATAACACTTTCAAAAGGAGACCAGTCAATTCTGCTTCCCTGCTGTCCGCTTACATGGTGAAAGGTAACCTGATTTTCTTTATCCACACAGACTGCTGTGCCTATATAGCCGTTATTTACAAGTTTTCCTCCTATCACTATAGTTCCTACCGGTTTATAAGTAACTGTATCAAAAAAAGTACCATTAATAGCTGCCGTTGGTTTATAATAATCTATAAAACTGCTGAATTTTCTTCCAGGATAATGGCCATGAGAATCTGAGAAACCTCTTACTACAGCAGGAGTCACCTTTATATCGGCAGAGTTGAGGTTTACCTGAACGATATGAACATAAACACCTCTGACTTTCTGTCCGTTATAGGAAACAGCATCGACCTCTTTACCATAACAGAAAGCTATCATATAGAATGATAAAAATATATAAAAAGATATAAGTTTTATAAAAAAAGACACAATTTTATCTCCTTAATCAAAAACGTGAAAAGCGAAAAGTATACATGGGTTATTTTTTTCGCATCTCACGTCTCACGTGACTATTAATTTCTTTAAAAAAAGAAAAAATCCTTTTAAGGAAATATCAGGAAGGAATAAAATATATAAAAGAGAAATGTATCTTCGGCTAAAGCCCTCATTATAAGTCATGCGTTTCGTGTGAGAAAAATAAAATAAATGATAAACGGAGGTACATATGAACCCTCAGTTATATGCTTCTCCCAATACTGTATATACTGTTACCCGTGACAGACAATCAATGAGTATATACAAAATGGACAGACCTTTATATACATGGGAATATTCTTTTCAGGATTTTATAGTTGTAGGAATAAGCAATTACGGAAATATAGCATGTATTGCAGATGATAAATTCTACATATTTGAAAAAGAAGGTCTTATAACAGGTCCTGTAATGCAGATCAGCCCGGAATACGAATCACCGCCTAATTCTATAAAATATAATATGAAAGTTGATGATAAGGGCATTCAGGTCTGTTATGAAAGAATTACAGAAAAAACCTTCCTGAATAAAAAAACCTATCAGTCAGAGATATATGCCTATAATTTACATACGGGACAAACCGTAAACTGGTGGGGATTTACAAGAGACAACAAACAGAATCTGGATCTGGACTGGACTATTTCAAAAGAACTTAACTATATAACATTTCTGGAAAAATTTTATATTTCCATACATAAAGATTATTATAAGCTCCATCTTCTGGATATAAGGAGAAACTCTTCACTTTATACAATACAGATCAATGATATATACGAACCTGCCTTAATGCTAACTTCCGGCGGCCAGGTAATTCTCCACTGTCATTCTGCAAAGATAAACAGGCTATTAACCTTTAATACAAAAGGAGAAAAATATGAGCTTATACTGCCGAATTCTTTCAGTATTTTTGGGACAGGCAGACATATAATAGCAATAAAACACACAGGTAACAGTCAATTTATCTTTATTTCCACGGAAAAACATTCCGAATATACGGTTGATCTGACTATACTGGACAATCATCAAATAGATTATAATGTTTTTATAAAAGATAATGATGAAATTGCTCTTATATACAGAGTGCCTGGCGAGAAAATTTTCCGCCGTCTCGAAGCGCCTCTGGAAGATTTTCTTATACATATAAAAAGATGGCAACTTGTATTAAAAGATCAGGAAAAACAGAAAAACCTCTCCCGTAAACAGCAGTTAAAGGAACAGGAAGAAATAACCTTTGACACTGCAAAATCAAGGCTTCTGACACAGTCTGCTCTTAAACATCACAATTTGAGGAAAGACAAGATATACAGTAAAGTTATACAGATAGATCAATTAATGAGTAAATTAAATGAACAGTACATCTGTCAGTCACTGCCTGAAGTTCAGTATAAAGAAAACAGAGCAAAACTTGTAGACTCATTATCCAGACTGGAAGAAGTGGCAAAAAGGTTTGGCATGGATATAAAAGAAGAGGATTTCCCGTCTGATCTGACTGTTACTGAGAATCTGAAAAAAGAAATCGATCTTCTCAGAGGGGAAAAGAAAATAACCTTTGATGTCTATAAAAAATGGGAAGAAAAAGTAAGGCTTATGAAAATAAAGCAAAAAGAAAAAAAGAAAATAGAAAGCAAAGATGGAGGAAAGGAGAGACAATCCATAGCGGAAGAAGAGCAGAAGGTTATGAAACTTCTGGAACTTCTTGAGGAAAGATTGATAGAAGGAGAAATTTCAGAAACTTTATTCCTGGAATTAAGAAATAAATATAACAGCAGACTGGAAGGTTTAAGAGGTAAAGCTCCTTCTCAAAAAGGAATTGTGTTTAAAAAATGACAGGTGATTTATATGGGTTTTGAGTTTCAGGTGTTGTATTATGGGTTACGGGTTTACCTTCCTGACCTGACACCAAAAAACTATCACATGTATCAATTAAGAAATTTTATATGAAAATGATGAAGTTTTATGCTCCACTGTCTGTTCATTTTCATATTTGGTTGTGACCGATACGGTCATGTCTGTTAGTAAGTGTTCAGCAGTTAGCTATCAGCTAAAACTTACAAAGGAGTTGTAAAAAAATAACCTTATCATATTTAAAATCGTAACGCGTTACGCGAGGACAAAAACCATAATTTTCCAGAGTTATTTTCTTACAGTCCCAAAGCCTGACTGTGCAAATCAGTCTGAAAAAATATTTAACGACATTTATTATGTAATTCCTGTAAAAGTTGACTGCTATGTGCTGATAGCTGAACGCTTACGAAATTTATGAAATCAAGTGCAATTTCTAACAAAAATGAACATATCTATCATAAAAAAACGCTATGAAAACATTTGCATTCAATTTATCTGTTATGTTATAATTTTCACGAGAAGCCTTATAAAATAAAGAATAGAAAGGAGAAAGGGCAATTATGTTCGTAACGCGTGACGCGTGACGCGTGACGCGAGATAGAGCCATATCGATAGGAGCATAAATAAAATAACATTTTACATCTTTATGGTTGGAAAAATGAAAAATTTGCCCGAAATTATTGTGAAAAAAAAGATTAGCTTATTAGTACTATCTATTTATCTCCTGTTATCTTTCGTGTCTTATGCAGAGGAAGCCCTGAAGGTTTATGTTAACGGTTCACAGGTATCGGCACCTGCAGTTGAACAGGACGGAGAAGTCTATGTTTCCGTACAGAGTCTTGCAAAAGCTCTGAAAATAAGTGTCAAATGGGATCCGAATAATAAAGTAATTTCTATAAACGGTAAGCCTGTGGACTGTAAACCTCTGTTAAAAAGCAATAATATCTATGTACCTGCCATGGCTCTCGGTACCCATATAGGAGCAGAAGTTGAAATGGATTACAGCCAGAATATGATTAAAATAAATACAGGGAAAACACCTCAGCCGAACCCGACAAAAGAACCGACACCGGCAGCAACGAAAGCACCGACACCTGTTGCCACCAATCCCACTCCAGCCCCTACAGCTGCTCCTACTGCAAAAATTTCTATGTTTGTGCCAACACAGGCAGAAAATGATAATTTCCGTGTTACTGTTACAAATCTTGAATATTCAAGTATAATAAAAAATTATTACACCCCTAAATCAGGCAATAGATTCTGCACATTAAACATCTCACAGCAGAATATTTCCGCCAATGTTCAGATCTACACGGGAACCTTTTCTCTTGTTGATAAAGACGGCGTTTCCTATGATTATCTGGAAGGACTCAGCAATTTCTGGCTTCAGGTGCTTCAGCCGGGAGGAACAAACTTCGGCCATCTAGTTTATGAAATACCGGCAACATCCGTGCCTGAGAAACTTATCCTTTACAGTATAGATCAGCCCAGTCTGACTCTTAATTTAAACTTGAAATAATCTGGAGGCATATATGAAAAAAATATTATTATTTTTAATAATTACCATTATAACTATAAATATGATGCCTGTTTTTGCAGGGGAACCTGTAACAATAAATTTCTGGCATGCCATGGACAGGCACAGAGGAAAAGTCTTAAACAACCTGGTAGACGAATTCAATAAAACCCATCCCGACATAAAGGTTGTACCCACATTTAAAGGGGTAACAGATAATACAAAAGACAAATATAAAAACAGTTACAATATACTCTTCCAGCAACTGTTAATAAGTATTTCCACACAGTCTCCTCCTGATGTATCACAGGTATATGAAAACTGGACAAGCCAGTTTGTACAGATAAAATCCATTACACCTCTGGAAAATGTTGCAGAGAAAGAATTTACAGAGAAAGAATTGCCGGATTTTATCCCTACCTTTCTTGAAGCAAATAAAGAAGACGGAAAACTGTGGTCATTACCTTTCAATAAGAGTATATATGTTCTATATTATAATAAATATATGTTCTCAAAGGCAGGTCTGAAGCCTCCTACAAACTGGGAAGAAGTAAGGGAAGCGGCAAAAAAACTTACACAGAAAACTTCTTCCGGGAAAACCACCCACTACGGCATATCCTTTAAGGCAGATGTAGATACTTTTTCTGTCATATTATTATCCAGAGGAGGCACACTTCTCGAAGGAAACAAAAAAGCAACTTTTAACGGCGAAGAAGGAGAAAAAACGATAAAATATCTCCAATCCCTTATAGAAGACGGTTCTGCCCTTGTTTCTTTTGAACCTCAAAAAGATTTTCTGGAAGGTAAATGTGCAATGTATGTAGACACTTCTTCCGGTATTTCCAATCTGGAAAGGCATATTTCTTTCGAATACGGAGTTGCTCCCTGTCCTTCCGATAAAGGGAAAATTCTGTTTGCAGGAACCAATCTTGCTATATTTTCAGCATCGTCACAGGAAAAGCAGAAGGCTTCCTGGGAATTCATAAAATGGCTTACAAACACAGAAAACACAGCAAAATGGTCTATGGAAACAGGATATTTGCCGGTAAGAAATTCTGCCATAGAAAGTAAAAGTTATCAGGAATTTCTTTCACAAAATGAGAAACATAAAATTGGCATAGATGAACTGAATATGGCGACAGTGGCGCCCATAGTACCTTCATGGCAATCAATCAGAGGTATTATTGACGATACTGTTTTCAATACAGTTGTAGTAAAACAGGATATAAAAGAGACGCTCAATACTGCCGCCACCACTGCAGACAGGTTTCTCGGATTGCCACAGAAATAGGGTGAGCATAAATAATAAATAACTGCTCTCGTGACGCGTGACGCATGACGGGAAGGAAGACCTTTATTACATGCTTATTCTCAGGTCAATAAGTAGTGAGCGGAAGAGATTTATTCTGCTCACTATTTATTTTTTAGTGAAAAGTGAAAATGGAAAAAGTGAAAAATGAAAAGGGAGTAAAAAAAAATGAATAAAGCAACAAATTCCTTCATATCCAGACGTTCCTTTATTAAAGGATGCATGATAACAGCTTCAGGTGCTTTTTTGTGTCCATTACTGTCAGCAAAAGACATAAGCCTTCTTGAACGTTATAGAGGGAGTCTTCTTGGCCTTGCGACGGTTGATGCACTGGGAACAACACTGGAATTCAAAAGTCCCGGATCATTTGAACCGATAAACGATATAGTCGGAGGAGGGCCTTTTCATCTGAAAGCAGGACAGTGGACAGATGATACGTCAATGGCTCTCTGTCTCGCAGAAAGTCTGATTGAAACAGGAGGCTTCAACCCGTCAGATCAGATGAAAAGATATGTCAGATGGTACAGGGAAGGACATTTAAGCAGTAACGGAGTATGTTTTGACATAGGAGGCACTGTAAGAAAAGCTCTGGAGCTTTTTGAGGAAACAGGGGAACCTTACTGTGGCTCTACAGATCCAAAATCATCGGGGAATGGCTCAATCATGCGTCTTTCACCTGCAGTGCTTTTATACAGAAAAAATCCGGACGAAGCCATTGAAAAAGCAAAAGACTCTTCCAGAACAACTCATGGAAGCAGTATCTGTCTCGACGGGTGCCGGTATTTTGCATCCCTTATTCTGGGAACTCTGAACGGAGTAAGTAAAGAAGAATTACTGTCAAAACATTACTCAATTATTGTGGGATACTGGAAAAAACATCCTCTCGTTCCTGAAATAGATGAAATAGCTGCCGGTTCATTTAAAGAAAAAAATCCTCCGGAAATAAAAGGTACAGGTTATGTGGCAGCATGTCTGGAAGCTGCCCTCTGGGCTTTTTACAAAAGCAATTCTTTTAAAGAAGGAGCCCTTATGGCAGTAAATCTGGGAGACGATGCGGATACGACGGGAGCAGTTTACGGTCAGCTTGCCGGTGCCTATTACGGAGAAAGAAATATACCGAAAAAATGGCTTTCCATACTGGCATACAGAGAATTGATCTGCGATTTTGCCGTCAAGATTTTCAATATGTCAGAAAAGATTCACTGAACAAAGGTTACTTTTCTTAATGTTTCTTTTCTGATATAATTTTTATAAATTATCGTAAAAAGGTTACTACAGGAAACTATGAAAGATTTAGAAATCGATCATTTAAAATTCAATGAAAACCGGCAGGATATGAGTCTTCAATGGAAAAACTTCTGGCCTGTCTTTGACCATTTTCATATATTCCTTAAAAATAAAGGATTAAAACCCAGAACAATCGGAGAAAAAACCAATTGCGTCGTTATTTTTGTCATGAATTATCTCAGGCTTAAAGATGATATAAAATCAGTAAATGAGATATCGGGTGAAGAGATAAGAAAATTCATGTTATATAATTATCATCTTTTATTCCCCGACTCCACCGTTTTTCAGAAAAAAACCTTTAAGAAAGCCATCATGGATTTTTATATGTTTTTAAATAAAAAAGGTTTTCTCTCGAAAGAACAGTTAGAAGAATTAGGTAATGCGTGATGTGTGCCGGGTTAAATAACGTTGAGAGTTGAACTTTGATGGCTGAGAGAGCAAACCCTCAACTGTAAACTCTTTTCACTTTTCACTTTTCACTTTTCACTCTTCGCGGCTCACGACTCACTACTCACGACTCACGACTCACTACTCACTACTCACTACTCACTGTTCACTCATCAGAACCATCCTCTTATCCATATATAATTGCTCTTTAATAAAGCTATACTATATAATGTAATCAGACAAAATTTCAAAAAGAGGTGAAAAAAATGAGTAAAAAAATAATAATATTATTCCTTATATCAACTTTTTTACTGGTCTGCAACCTGCTTTTGCTCAACAGCAAAAAATCTCTTGCCCTTACAGGCAAAGACGATGTGGAACAGATGTCAAGACTGACAAAATCTCTCAATCTTATTAACGGACTCTATCTTACGGATGAACAGATGAAAAAACTCATACCGTTGCAGAAAAAATCAGGAGAACTTGAAGAAAAATACCTCTCGGACAGAGAAGAATTGAATTCCCTTATATCGGAAATACTGCCTGCAGTAAACAGAGAACTTTTATCAAATGTGGATCTGAAAGAAAATACAAAGAAAACACTCCATGAAAGAACGGAAAAACTGAGAAATAGAGAAGATAAATACAAAGAAGATATGATGGTTCTTGTAAACCAGGCAAAAAAGATACTGAATGAAAACCAGCTTGTTATAGCAGGCAGATACAAACCATGTCTTGTACCTCAGATAAGCAAAGAAGGTTTTATAGGACAGACAGGAGACAGTAACGGTCTCAGTCAAAAACTTGATAAAATAAGAGCTGCCTCCGATGAAATATATGAAAAAAGAAAAGACAGACTCATCGATAAAATAGAAGAAAAACTTAAAAGAGAATTCTCCTCTGAAGAAACAGCAAAAAAACTTAAAGAAATAGAAAATATAATAGAACAGGCAAGGGCTATGAACGATAAGGATTATGAAATAAAAAGAGACGGCCTTGTCGAAAAACTTCAGGAGATAGGAACGAAAAAAATTGAAGAAACGACTGACAGACAGAGTGTTGTAATAGGAAGATTTCTGCTCAACCCGGCTCTCTGCAAGGTATTTGAAGAGAAACTGAGGTAAAGGTAATTTTAAAGATTATTTTGTCTACAAAGGCAATAAATTGCTGATATGAAAAAGTGCAAAAGTATACTGAGTTAAAGATGTATTATCGAAGAGATTTGACCTGTCAGATCGTGATCGAAACAAAATTATTAGAAACATAAAAAAATACACTATTTTAATTGCTTCTCATTCAAAAGTAGATATAGTCAGAGGTCCAAAAGAAAATAAATTTTAGATTGTGTCATAGCTGCAATGGCACCTTATCTGGTTACAGGAGAGCATGACCTGCCGGTAATAAAAAAAACATAGACAGATTGAAATTATGACTATTAATGATTTTCTTAAAAAGAAACCCTGGAGTTAAAGTAATAAAAAATCTCCTGGGAAAGATATACTCTGACGTGAGAAGCATACAAACAAGGCAACAAAACCTTTTCAGGCTCTACGGGTGCAAATCCCACCCTTGCCGGGACGAACAAACTTTCTGCTTCTCAGACTTGCATGTCTTTACCGGGAGAAATATTTTTTATTTCTTCACATAACCTTCTCGACTTCTTCATAATTTCTTCATATCTTTAAGTTATACTTACCTCAGTGAAAGAGATAAAACAAAAAAAGAAGGTGAAAAAAATGTTTTTTACAGATAGTGGTAGTTGCTGGAATATACTGGGTGGCTATTTCAAATGGATATAAATGTGAGGCAGAAAAAAATACCTATAAAAATATTAAGAAAAGAGATGACAAAAATGTTTTTTACAAATATTGAATATTTCACTAAAACCTGGGGAGTTGAACCGATTATAAAATGGATATAAAAATCCAAGGAAGAAATAGTAATAATGAGGAGGTGAAAAGAGTAATGTTTATAATAATTGAAATAATTAAAAGATTATTCGGTATGTAATCAGGAAAAGAAAGGAGAGTATTAAAAATACAAAAAGGAGGTAAAAAGAATAATGTTTATAATAATTGAAATAATTAAAAGATTATTCGGTATGTAATCAGGAAA
>CAYSLJ010000061.1:37311-37636 GCA_964431735.1 uncultured Synergistia bacterium
AGAAAGGAGAGGAATATTATGAATATACCGCTCAAATGAAACAGGCAGCTTATCACTGCCTGTTTCTGATTCTACGGGATTTTTCCAGGTGCAATATTAAAATTATTATTTCCCTTTTCCGGCAGGATGTCAGTAGTAGAAGAACTGCCGGCTATAAAATAATCTCAGGATATATAAATAAAGACTTTCATTGCCAGTTATACGACAGTAATTCCCGTATGTTTACGATTATATGTTCCTTTAACATGTTATATCCATCATAAATTACTTAGTACCGCTCCAAATAAGTTATTACCCATATTAAAACCTGTCCCTGGCCGGACTC
>CAYSLJ010000062.1:0-37613 GCA_964431735.1 uncultured Synergistia bacterium
TCGGAAGAGCCTCACCCACCGGAAGGTATTTGATGACTTTTCGGATAGGCTCTAAATACAAGGAGTGATTTCTATGAATAATCCTGCCCGCAAAATAGATACAAAATATTCCTATGCAGATTATCTCACCTGGAATGATGAGGGAAGATGGGAGATAATAGATGGTGTCGCCTATAGCCTGGCTTCGCCATATGATATTCATCAGGAAATACTGGGGGAACTATTTGCAGAATTTCGCAATTATCTGAAAGGTAAGAAATGTAGAGCCTATGTTGCTCCTTTCGATGTCAGTCTCCCGTCAGAAAAACAGGATGGAAATGATAAAATTTATGATGTAGTGCAGCCTGATATTATTATTGTATGTGATAAAGAAAAAATCAGCCGTAAAGGATGTAAAGGCTCGCCTGAAATAGTAATAGAAATATTTTCTCCTTCCACTGCTTCAAAGGATTGTCTCAGAAAAAGAATACTTTACGAAAAAATAAAATAAATCAATACTGGATTATTGACCCTGACGAAAAGGAAGTTTATATACTCAAATTAACCGGACATGGCATGTATGGCCATCCTGAAAGATATGGCAAAGAAGATAAAATAAAAGTAGAAAATTTTGAAGGACTTGAAATTGATTTAAAACTGATTTTCAGTTAATAATATGCAGACAAAACATAAAAATACTTTCACTGCAATACATACAGAAGGGGCAATACTACCTCCTGATTCACTGTGATATATCAAATTCCGACTTTTTAGATGCTGTAAGGCATTTATCTTATACTGTGGATAAAAACACAAGAAGGCCTGTAGATTATAAGAATCTCGGTTCTGAAGAACTGCGATGTTATAGTAAAGTGCATCTATGGAGTTGACCTGAATGAAATGGCAGTGGAACTCTATAAGGTAAATCTCTGGATGGAAGCCCTTGAGCCCGGGAAACCTCTTTTTTTCCTGGATTATCATAATCTTCGTGATTACTTTGTAATAAGCTGACTATTTCTTCAAATATCTCCTGACTGTCTTTTGTGGCTATTAATGAATGGTATTTGCATCGTATTTAACGATATGTCCTTTGTCGAATTTAAACAGATCTTTAACAGGCTTTTTGAATTTAGCTTTAATTTCGCTGTTCTTTTCTCCCAATATAAGTGTGAAATCTTTATTTTCTATATTTACTCCCGGTGCAGGTTTTATTTTACCTGAAATGAAATCGTCTGTGTGATAGCTGAACCGGCTTTCTCTTTCATTTAACTCTATAAAAAATGTTTTATCATCTATTTTTTTTACATCACCTGCCGAAGTGACTGAGAAATCCGTAAGAAAAACTGTTGTAACAGGATATACCTTCAGGTCTGAACTGTGAAGAATATTTACGGCTTTTTCCAGATTATAGGCAAACACCGGTTTTTCTCCGAGACCGAAGAAACTGTTATCCATTAATGCAGCAGGTACATTGAATATATAACATTCGTTATTTTTATATGAATATATATCTTCTTCTATGGTTTTTACGAGATTGCCAGATTGATACCACAGGGCTGCTTCCCTTCTTACAAGATACATATTTGTTACGATTATTATGATTGTTATAACAGCGAAAAATATTTTTATATAAACATTCTCCAGTCTGAGTAATATAACAGAAAGGGCCATAGATAATCCTATGAAAGGTATATACATATACCATCTGGCTATAAGCCCCAGAACAGGTACCAGTGTTATCAATACCCATAATAAACAATAGAGAATATCCTTTTGAAATATATATTTTCTGAGACTTTTAACTGATAAAAATATTGCCAGAAACAGAAATATAACCAGATCATACCGTGAGGCAGGGAAGGTCATAAAATAAAAGGCTTCTTTCAGGTGGGCAAGAACGCGGAAGAAAGTGAAATTTGTATTCCCTGTGCCTCCTGTCATGGAGCCCAGGAATATGAGGCGGAATATCATGTAGAGAGATAGAATGATAAAGTAGGGAAGAGATTTCCTTAATGCGTGACATGTGACGCGTGACGCGTGACAGGTATAAACCTTCTCTTTATGTTCTGGCTGTAATATGAGAGATGTTATAAAAATGATGGCAGGGAGGGTGACTGCCATTTCTTTTGCCATGAGGGCAGGGATGAAACTGATATAGCTCAGTGTCAATTTGTCTTTATAAAAACATATTATTGAAAGAATATAAAAAATACAGCAGAGGCTGTCCGGTCTTGCAGAGATCCAGAAAATCGTGTCTGTGAACACTGGATGAACGGAAAAAAACAGGGCAGCCAGGAAACCTCTCAGGTTATTGCCAGGAAAGAGTATATTGGTAAGATAATAAACTTCTGCTGTACATATTATATGGAATATTTTATTGGTGAGATTATATCCTGTCGGATTTAACCCCCATATAGATCTATCCATTAGCACTGTGAGTATCGTAAGAGGTCTGTACCGTCCTCCTTCGTATCTGACTCCTTCTTTATTTGCGAGAAAGATTTTGCCTGCATCAAAATTTCTATCCAGATATTCAAAATCATCTGAATGAAAAAATGCATGCCAAGCAGGGCAGGTTACGTACAGTATGATGACTATAAGGAATGTAATTTGCAGGAAGGGCAGTTTTTTATTCATTTTTGAATTATATGCGTGATGCGTAACACGTGATGCGTAATGTGTGATGTGTTTTCCCGTCACGCATCACGCGTTACGCGTTACGATACTAATGCAACAGATTTGCCGCCAGTTCAGCCAGTGCTGATCTTTCGCCTTTTGTCAGGGTAATATGGGCATAGATTTTCTGGTCTTTAAATTTTTCCACTATAAAGGTCAGACCGTTACTTGTGGAATCAAGATACGGGTGATCTATCTGATAGGCATCACCTGTAAGTACTATTTTGGTTCCTTCGCCGGCTCTTGTAATAATTGTTTTTGCTTCATGAGGGGTAAGGTTCTGTGCTTCATCAATGATGAGATATTGCTGTGGCAGGCTTCTGCCGCGAATAAATGTAAGGGATGCAATTTCCACCAGTTTTGAAGTTATAAGGCTATCCAGTTTACTTTCCATGCTGGTTTTTTTACTGGTTGTATAACTGGTCAATAAAAATTCCAGGTTATCAAAAATAGGATGCATCCACGGTGAGAGTTTTTCTCCTTCTTTTCCCGGCAGATATCCTATGTCTTTACCCATTGGTATAAGAGGTCGGTATACGCTCATTTTACGATAGACTTTATCGTTGAGAACCTTCTGAAGTCCTGCAGCAAGAGCCAGTATGGTTTTACCCGTTCCTGCCTTTCCCAGCATAGTTACAAGGATTACGCTGTCATCGAGTAACATGTCAAGGGCAAAACGTTGTTCTTTGTTCATAGACTTTATACCGAATACGTCATTTTTCAGATCTTTCAAGAGATTTATTCTGTTACTATCTCTGTCATATCGTCCGAGAGCTTTTTTATTTGTAGGAGTTCCGACTGTGATATACTGATTGGTATAATAGGAAACATTAACCGGTTCATGATAGCCTTTTTCATAAAACATGGCCATTTCTTCATCTGTAATCTGGCAAAAATCTTCTCCCGTATAGAGTTCGTCCAGATTAACCTTATCTGCTCTGTAATCTTCCGATTTAAGTCCCAGTGCCTGGGCTTTAACTCTCATGTTAATATCTTTGGACACCATGATAACTTTTTTTTCAGGGTTATGTTTTTTTATTGCCAGTGCTGTTGCTATGATAAGGTTATCATGATTTGCCTGAAAACCTGCCGGTAACAGGTCAAAATTATTGGATTTTATGGCTATTTTTAATATGCCGTCTTTACCGAGAGGAACACCTTCTTCGATATTTCCCTGTTCTCTGAGTTTGTCGATGTTTTTTATAACTACTCTTGCATTACGATTGACTTCCTGGGAACCTCTTTTGAAATTATCGACCTCATCCAGAACGATAATAGGAAGGACTATTTCATTATCCTGAAAAGAGAACAGAGCCTGTGGATTGTGAAGCAGAACACTTGTATCCAGAACATAGATTTTTCTGTCACTCATATTATTTATTGTTTCATCTCCTTAAAATACTTGATTCGTGACGCGTGACGCGTGACGCGTGACGCGAAGATGACTATGAATATTATATTCTATAAGGATTTTAACTCATAAACAGGTAAAGTGTCAAGCAATAAGAGGTTTTTTTAATCCCGGTAATCTTTTAATCATTGTAAATCCCGGTCAAATTTATAAACAGGTAAACTGTCAGGCAATAATAGTTTTTAACCAGGATTTACGCATTTTGTCATTGCAAGTAGTGAAGCGACAAAGCAATTCCAACGGTTTCTGTTGTAATGACGGGATTGCTTCGCTGACAGGATTATCTTTATTTTTTTGCGTAAAATAATAACCTCGTAATGCGTAAAGCGTAATGCGTGATGCGCAGGAATATAAACCCGTCACGCGTCACGATTCCCATATAAATCCGCGTTATCAATCCGTGTAATCCATTAATCCGTGTAATCCGTGATCTGTTTTTTTGTTTACATTTTGTTAACAATAATCTCTTTAAATATAGAGAATTTAATGTTATTATATAAGTGATAATTTATTAGTAGAAATATATTTTTTTAATATATATAAAGTCAACAGAAAGGAGAAAGAAATATGAATATAAGTGACATAGGTAAATCAATGACATCCGGCAGGATTGAGAAAAAAGCCCCTCCGAAGAAGAAAAAAGAAGCAGAAGAAACAAAAGATTCTGTACAACTCGGAACTTCTATGGCTACACCGGAAATGCCGAAGATGGAAGACGTTAAAGAAACAAAGGCAGAAACTGAGCCGGAAGAAAAGAAAGCTGCAGGCAGCGGTAAAAGCAAAGAGGGAATAAATTTAAAATTCATCCATATGAATGACTATCACGGTTATGTCGAGGAACTTGATAAAGCGGAAGGTCAGGAACAGATAATCGGAGGTATAGCAAGGCTTGCAGGAAAAATAAAAGAACTGAAGACTGAAAATCCCCAGGGAACCATAACTCTTGACGGAGGAGATGTCTATGACGGAGGCTTTTACAGCAAGGTAACTAAAGGTGAAATAGTAAGCAAACCTCTTGCAGCTATGGGATTTGATGCCAGTGTAATAGGAAACCATGATGTTACATGGGGACTCGATGCCTATGCAACCATTGCAAAAGATATGAACACTGACATACTGGGAGCGGCAAATGTAACAGATCTTTCTCCTGCCGGCGATTTGAAATTTTTAAAACCTTACAAAATTATTGAAAGAGAGGGTGTTAAAATCGGTATTTTAGGTATTACCACTCCCATGACATCCCTCAGTACTCCTCAGAAGGGAATTATAGAAATAGGAGACCCCAGGCAGGCTACAGAGAGTTTTGTTAAAAAACTCAGAGATGAAGAAAAAGTTGATATGGTAGTTCTCCTTTCCCATCTCGGTTATAGTGAAGATGTTAAACTGGCAGAAAAAGTAAAAGGCATAGATTTAATAGTAGGAGCCCATTCCCATACAGTAATGCATGATGCTGAAAAAGTGGGAGATGCCATAATTGTTCAGGCAGGCGGAGAAGGTAAATATGTAGGTGATCTTAACCTGGTATTTGATCCTTCCAGCAAGAAAATTGTATCTTATAAAGAAAATTTGATTCCCATAACGGCAGATATAAAGCCTGACCCGGCTGTAACAAAAATTATTGCACCTTATATAGAGAAATATGAGAGTGTAAAAAATGAAGTACTCGGTAAAACCTCTGAAAATCTGGAATTAATATCAAATAAGAGAACAAACCTGTGTAATCTCTTTGTAGATGCCCAGAAAAAAGATTCCGATCTGGCAGTAACGTCATCTTTCTCTATAAGAAAAGGTATAGAAAAGGGCGATGTAACAACAGGCAAACTCTTCCAGATGTATCCTTTTGACAATGAACTCGTACAGATAAAAGCAAAAGGTGCCACAGTGCTTAAATTCCTTGAAGGTGGTCTCAGGTTTGTAGAAGGTGACAAAGACAATTATGCTCTTGTATCAGGACTGTCCTACGAATTTAACCCGACTCTCCTTGAAGGAAACCGTATTACTTCCATTACTTTTAAAGGTAAGAAAATGACTCCCCAGGAATTTGCAAAGAAAAATATCACCATGAGTATGGATAATTATACCTATGGAAAATCTTACTTTAAAGAAGGAAAAATGCTCCAGAAATATGGAAGAGTATTCGATGTATTGAAGGATTATATAAAAGAGAATTCTCCTCTTCAGAATATTTCCAAAGAGACATATGCCAAACAGGTTTCCGAAGTTCCTGATCCGGGCCTTGTAGCAAATGTGAAAATAGGAACATTGACTAAAGACACTGAAACTGCTCCGTCTGACACAAAGTTTACCTGTGCATCCAAATTCTACGGTGATGCCATAAGAGGCGATGCAGATATGTCTTTTGGTTATACTAAATCCATAAGAACAAGATTGCCTGAAGGTGAGATTAACAGAGCCACTCTGAAGAAAATGTATCCCTTTGATAATGAACTTGTCAAGGTGAAGGCATCAGGTAAACAGGTTCTTGATTTTCTTGAATATTTAAGAGGAGACAGATTCCTTGGTAAAGAACAGGCCCTTTCTTCCGGTATAACATATAAATATGATACATCAAAACCGGAAGGTAAGAGAATTGTTTCCGTTACAGTAGGAGATAAGACCTATGATAGAGCCGAATTTACCAAAGGTTCCTTTACTATCTGTATGGATAGTATGCTTGCAGGTTCAAAGTTTAAAGGTGCCGAAACAATCGAAGAAAAAGGTTCAGCCTTTAAAATACTCGAGAATCATCTGAAAGAAAATTCTCCATTACACATACCTCTTCTTCCCAGTCCCGGAACAGATATAAATCCCAATCCTGCTTCTGCCACTGATAGTGCAAAAGAACTGGAAAGAAAGAAGAAGATCCTTCAGCTCGGCCTCGGAAAGATAAAACCTGAAGAAGTTGGCGAATTCTCTTTAAGTAAAGTGCAAACCTTTGTAAATGCACCTGAATTTTTTGCACAGGAAAAAGCCATGATTGGAAGAGCAAAGAATGCAGTGGGAGTTACAATGTATACTCTTACAAGAGATGATATGATAGAAGCTCTTACTTCAAAAGCAAAAGAAAAAGTGCCTGTCAGAACTGTTTTAGATCCTCATATCCATACGACACCTGATAAAATGCTGGAAAGAATGGAAGCACAGAAAAAACTTATTGAAGGCGGAGTAAGATATGTTGAGGATCCGGGCGATCATATATTCTGCAATCACAGTAAAACTGTAAATGTAGACGGCAAAGAAGCTGCTGTGTCTAAAATAAATATGGCATCTTATTCCGATGAATACCATGACTATGGTGTAACTATAGAAGGCGGAAAAGCAGTAAATGATGTGGAAAACTTCTTCAGCAGTACCTGGCATATGGCAGGTGGCAAACAGCTTAAAGCAAGCCCCAGAAACGATGATGTTGAAGGAGGCGTTCCTGTAAAGCTCGTAACTACCAATCCTGATGTGAAATCCTATAATACTCCTTATAATAATATTACAAGGAATTTTACTGAAACCGCTAAAACAGTAAAAGGACAGTATTTCTCTCTTACATCCAAACCTCTTGTAAACAGGCTGATAGAAATGAAGGAAAAAGATCCTGAAAAATCTGTAAAGATAATGTTAAATGAAGGTATTTTCCTTGAGAATGCCCTTGCACAGCAGCTTGCACAACAGATGATGGACAAAGGTATAGAAGTGAAACTTTATAAAGATGCTCAGGGAAAATTACATACCCTTCATTCTGCAACTACCAGCTTTGACGGTAATGAAATGACACTCGGAAGTGCCAATACAACCTTTGGAGGATTATTCAGTAACAGAGAAGCAGATGTGAATGTAGTGGGAGTGGATACGATAAAACCATTTGAATCACAGTTTGATGTTGACTGGGAAAGTAATTCCAGAGATATAACCACTGAAGATCTGAAGCTTGCTTCTCAGGCAGAAGGTGACGATAAAGAAGAAGCAGAAGTGAAAGCATACTATGATGTTCCCTTCTCAGAAGTATCGAAACATCTCGGTATAGAAGAAAAGAGACTTCATGGAGGTCTGAGTAAAATCTATGATATACTCGGTTATTCGGATTTCAATGACAAGAAATCCCTTGAGATAAGACTTGCAGTACAGAAACTCGCTTCCTATGCCTATAAGGACAATAAAGAATTTGATAAGACAATAGACAGATTCTGCAGGATTTTAACCGTAGAAACAGCCGATACGGCAAATCCTGAAAAAGAAACTTCTATGGTAAATAAACTTATAAATGATGCCAGAGAAGCTCTCGGAAGCTATATAGTTCTCAATAATATTGTCATTAATGATCCGAAAGCAAATATTGATGATCTTACAGATAAATTTGTGGCTATGTTCAAGGAAATGAGCAATCCCGGCGGAAATGTAAATATCACTATGGATGTAAGATCTAAATTTGCAGATATGTATGGAATAGAATAGGGACTGAGACTTACAGGGGCACGGCATAAGTCGTGCCCCTCATTATTAGTCCTGAGGGAGTAAACAATGTTTAAGAATTTAAAAATACTTTATTCGACAAATCTCAGAGGTAATCTGGAACTGGCAGCACAGTACGGAACTCTTATAAAAGAAGGAAGAGTCAAATATGAACCATGTATAGTATTGAATATGGGCAATACATCATGGGGAACAGACGAATGTAATTATTTTAACGGAGAACCTATGTGGAAAGCCATAAAAATAAATGGTTACGATGCAGTTTCTTTAGGGCCCGATGATTTTCTACATACATGGAAAAATTTGAAAAAGTTGTTACCATCCCTTGGAGTGCCCTGTACTCTGTGTAATCTTTACAGTGTGGAAGAAGATGAAAGAGTAAAAGAAATACCGCCATATATAATAATAAATAAATATGCAGGTATGAAGGTAGGCATTACAGGAGTAATAGATAATCAGATAGAATTTGAAATGGAAAACACGGTGTTTCTTGAACATCCAGATAATTCAGCCATGTGGGCTGTGAAAAAACTCAGAGAAGAAGGGTGCAGTTTTATTATTTTAATGGCCTCTATGAGCCTTGAACGCTGTATGGAAATGGCTCAGAATGTAGAAGGCCTTGATTTGATTATATGCAGTGATGCCAATCAGGATGAGGTGGGAGAGTTATTTACCTTCAGTAACTGTCTTATTTCCTGTGAAAATACAAAGGGAAATAAACTTGCTGTGATTGAAATAGATAAAATGTAAATTGTGTAAAAACAGTAAATGATGTATTCTCTAAAAAACTGTATTCATATTAGAAAGGGTTATTGTTATGAAGATAAATACATTACATCATGATATAAACATACCACCTTCAATACCTGTTAAAAAAGATGAAGGAGATATTTCGGTAAAAGATTCCGTAGAACTCTGTTCAGGAAAAAATCAAACAGATATTCAGCAATTGAATTTACAGCAATTTGTTAAAGATAATGTAAAATCTCAACTGGTTAATCTAAAATTTATTCATATAAATGATTTTCATGGTTACAGTGATGAATTCAGAGTGCCTCAGGACGAAGGAATAACAGGGGGGATTAACAGGGTAGCCTCTGAGATAAAAAAACTCAGATGTGAAAATCCTGAAGGAGCTATTACTCTTGATGGCGGAGATATTTATGAAGGAGGCATGTATACCAAGTTTTCTCAGGGTGAGATTGTAAGTAGCTTCTATAAACATATGAAATTTGACGCAGGTGTTATAGGTAATCATGATATGTCCTGGGGACTTGAAGCTTATGCAAAGATAGCCAGAGGGTGCGGTCATGATTTTCTCGGTGCAAATGTGAGAGACAATTCACCTGAAAAACATCTGAGCTTTTTAAAACCTTATAAAGTCATAGAAAAACAGGGAGTGAAGATAGGTATTATCGGGCTTACTACCTTTATGACTTCCGTAGGACCTCCGGGACGTAAAATTGTAGATATAGAAAAACCGGAAGTAACAGCAGAAAAATATATTAAAGAGTTGAAAGAAAAAGAGCATGTTGATATGGTAGTTGTACTTTCCCATATGGGAACTGATAACGATGCGGCACTGGCAGAAAAAGTGAAAGGTATAGATATAATTGTAGGTGCACACTGTCATACTGCCCTCAAGGAACCCAGAAAGGCAGGTAATACGATTCTTGTTCAGGCTGGCCATGGAGGACAGTATGTTGGCAATTTAGATATCGTATTTGATAAAGATAATAAAAAAATTGCCTGTTATGAAGGTAAACTCATTCCTGTTACTGCCGAGATACCACCTGATCCTGAAGTGACGAAGTTAACTGCTCCGTATGTAGAGAAATATAAATCTATAAACAGAAAGGTTCTGGGAAAAACCGATATAGATCTTCCTTACAGTATGACTAATAGAACTGCTCTTTCCCGGTTTTTTATAGATGCTCAGAAGATGGATTCCGATCTTTCTGCTTCTTCAATGTTCTGTATAAGAGAAGGGATTAATAAAGGTGATATAACTTATGGTGATCTTTTTAATATGTATCCCTTTGATAATGAATTATTACAGGTAAAAACTAAAGGAGAAAGTGTAATCAGTTATCTTGAAAGCGGTCTCAGATTTTACACTCCCGGAAAGGATAGTTCTTCTATGGTCTCTGGATTGACTTATGATTTTAACCCTGACCTTGTAGGAGGACACCGTATAACCTCTGTAACCTTCAAAGGACGTAAATATACAAGGGAAGAATTTGCCCGTTTGAATGTAAATGTCAGCATGGATAATTATACCTACGGAAAAGCATGTTTCAGGAGAGGAACAGTAGAGAAAAATTATGGACCTGTTTTTGACGTATTGAAAGATTATTTAAAGAACAGCGGTACACTGAAAAATCTGTCCGATAAACCGGAATGTAACGTAGTTTCCGATATACCTGATGAGGCTCTTATAGCAAATATGAAGGCAGGTGAACTTGCAGGAGAACTTACGTATAAACCGAATGTCTTTTGTCCTGCCTTAAAGTTTTACGGAGATGCCATAAAGGGTAAATCTCATATGGCTTTAGGTTTCAGTAATTCTATAAGAGCCGGCTTACCTGCAGGAGAAGTTCTTCAGGGGTCATTGAAACGAATGTATCCCTTTGATAATAAACTTTACACTGTGAATATGCCGGGAAATAAAATACTTTCTTTCCTGGAAAATTCAATTATTGATAGGTATAAAGGGAATGAAAATATTATATCTCCCGGTATAACCTATGAATATGATTCTTCTCTGCCGGAAGGGGAGAGGATAACATCTATTACTGTAGGAGACAGAAATTTTTCTCCTGCAGAATTTTTACGGACAGAATTTAATGTGTCAATAGACAGTTATCTTTATAATTCGAGGCTATTAAAAGGATGTAAGATAATAGAACATAGAGGAACTGTATTTGAAGCACTGGGAGATTATCTTGAAAGCAATCCTTCTATTGCTTCGGGAGAATTGACCCCTTCAGGTATAGATATAAATCCTGATACAACTCAGACAGGTGTAAGCCATTCGGAAAAAGAAAAAGTAAGAAAGAGAAGGCTTCGCGAACTTTTACGAACCCAGTATCCCGGATACTGTGATGACGCCTTTTTGCAGAAACTTTAGATAGGTGACGCGTCACGCGTTACGCGTCACGCGTCACGAATTTAATGATGTCCCTTTTTGCTGTCAGGCATGGCTGCCCATATCCTTATTGCAAGAATAAGACCTATTATAGAAAAAGGTATTAAAAATAAAGGCCAGTAATGCCAGTTTTTTGTTGTAAGATAGCCGATAGCAGTGCTCTGAAGGGCTGTTCCGAGATATACAAAACCATCAACCAGTCCTACTGCTGTGGCTGCTGCTTTCCTTCCCCCGAAATCTGCCGTCGCTGTCCCCGATAATATACCATGAACACCTATGACACACAGAGATATGAGTACAACTGTTATACCCAGAACAAACTGATTTGTCGTAAGAACGAAATTCATGACAATTATTCCGACGAGCATAATACCGTACATAAATACGGCAGATGGCCCTCTCCTGGATTGAAATAATTTATCTGATATAAAACCTGCGGCAAAACCGCCGAAAATACCTGCAAAACAGAGCAGCAATCCCCAGCTGTCTATGAAGAATTTGGCTCCTTCATATAAGTGTGCCTCCGGACCTTTTTCCATCTGGTTGATAAATATGTGGTACCAGTGCATGATACCGTTTCTGAGTATACCGGAACAGAATTCTATAAAGGCTATAGTCAGAACAGTAGGGTTTGTAAGGAGTTTTTTAAATAATTGCTTTGTGGTGAATTGTTTATCCATTTCTCCCGATGATGCGTCACCTGTATCGAAATCTTCAAAACCTGCCTGTCCGGGACTGTCTTTTACTATGAATAGATCCATAATAAAAAATATAAATAAAATGCCTGATGGTATGAAAAATACAAACCATGTAGGATCCATTGTTGCATTCTGAGATAACATGAGAGGTTTCATTATATTTTCAAGAACACCGAGAGGTTCTTCCGGTTTTAATTTTGTAGCTCTCACTATCGTGTCTCCCCAGTCGAAAGCAAAATAGAGACCGAGTGAAATAAGTGTTCCGAAAATACCTCCTACAATACCTCTTTCTTTTACATGAAACCAGAAGGAATTAACTTTAACTACTGCTACTGCGCCATAACTCTGAAAATACATATTCAGTGCATATAAAATACTGAATATAAACGTAAGGTTATGACTGTCTATTTTGCCGTTCAATACCATATAGGTAACAATTCCCATAATGAAATTCATTATGGAAGCACCGAGAGAAGCTATAAGTATGGCCTTTCTGCCTCCTATTTTATCTGTAAGAGGTCCGTTTATAAGAAAAGCAAAACCGTATACTAAAGCACCGACTCCGAAGATTGTGCCGAACTGTTCATTTGACATTAACGATCCGAGAGCACTTTTGGAAACAGTAAGGTTGTATCTGCCCATATAGAGAAATGCATAGGTCAATCCCAGAGGAAACCAGTTCAAGAAACATCTTATCCGATAATTTTGGGAATGACCGACAGGATTATTCATAAAATAAATCAGAACAGACACTCCTATAATACATATCATAATGAGATTTGTAACCAGTGAGTTCATAAAAAATAAAACCAACCTTTCAATTAAATAGTGGTATAATTAAATTTATTCAATAAAATTATTTCTTTTTACTGAGGAGTGACGGAATTGTCAGGAACAAAATAGCCAGGACAATCAGACCTGCCCCTATCATTTCAGATGTTTCAGGTGTTCTGTCATGGAAGAAATACATCAATGTGTATGAAGCAAGTACTCCTGCAAGAACACTTGAACAACGGTTAACAGGGACACAGTAAGTATTTTCCCTTTTGTCAAGCAATATGAGTCCCCCGAAAAAACCGGTTCCTGAAGAAAGAAGACCGAGTATAAGGCCGTGGACTACATAGGGGCTGAATATTAAATGTGTAAATCCCATTTGAACTTCATGCATACTTTTTCCATAATCTATAAAAGCAATAATAATAAGCATAATTAACATAAAGGGGCTTGCAACAAGCTGTTCCTCTACAAAATATCTTGTATTGGCATTTTCTACATCAGATTTTGCTATTTTACTCATAAATCTGAGACGGATAAAATAACCGAAGAGATAAATTCCAACATTAATAGCACAGGCAATAGTAATATTATATCCTCCTTTGTTGGAAAAGGCCACCAGTAAAGAGGTAAAACTTAAAGCCAGACCTACCAGGGAATACCATTTAGGTATTCTTTTGCTCAGAAAATCGACAATAGGCGCTATAATTAATACTCCGCCTCTCATCAATAACATAATAAACACAATAGATACACCTGAAAAGGTATAGGCAAGGGTAGTAGTGGCTATTATAAGACCGCTGCATAAACCTGACATAAAGGTCCATCTGTTAGGGCAGAGTATTTCTACACCAAAGACCTTTCTCCTTCCGGCGTATTGCCACCAGCCTTCTACAGTAAGGAAAAATATCATACCAAGAACAGCGCCTATAGCCGAAATGGGAAGTAATTCAAAACTTGGAATTCCTTCTTTCATTCCCGGGAAAAGCCCTTTTGACAGAGCTTTTGTAAGGGCACTGTAAGGCCAGTAACATATAAAATAACCGAAAGCACATCCCCATATGCCAAGAGCAGTAAATGAAAAGATTTTTTTTGTAGCCACTGTAATACCTCTTCTCTTTATTAATCGTGACGCGTGACGCGTGGTTCCCTTTCTTTGAGTTAATTCATATTCAGAATAACTACTATATACTTAGACACTTATAGTATAAATCCTCTAAATTCCTGTATTAATATTGTAATTACTATGACGAAATACATAAAAAAGGAAAAATCTATAATGCATAGAATATTAATGACATATCATTTACGCGTCACGTTACGCGTGACTCGTAACAACATATTACGCGTTGCGAAGGTGAACATAAATGTCTATATTTAAACCTAAAGATGATCTTTTCTTTGATTTATTTGATAAGCAGGCACAGTTAAATGTCGAAGCTACCGGTGTGATGAAAGAATTACTTGTGAATTTTCCTGATTTAAAACGAGTGGATACCCTGAAGGAAATAGGGGATAAGGGGAATCAGCTCAGAGCAGATGTTGCAGAGGCCCTTGAGAAATCTTTTGTAACTCCCTTTGATCCCGAAGATATTCATTCCATAAGTATTTATCTGGATAAAGTTCTGGGCCGTCTTTATTCTGCAGCTTTACGTATGAAACTTTATAAGGTTGAACTTACAGGGCCTTTTAAAGATTATAATCTTCAATTAGTAGATATTATGTTTGCTTCTACTGAAGAAATAACTCATGGTATAAAATTATTAAGAAATAAAGGCAACGCTCTCGATTTTGTTCATAAAGTAAAGACACTGGAACAGGAAGGTGATATTATACAGAGAGAAGCTACTGCATCTCTGTTTGATGGTTCTGTAAGTGCTGTGGAAATTATAAAATGGAAAGAAATCTATGAACAGATGGAAGCTGTTATAGATCTGTGTGAAGATATATCACTCCTTATAGATAATGTTATAATAAAACATGCTTAGGACTGCAGGAAAAATAACTCCGGCAAATTGTTAGAACAATCAGTATCCTCGCGTCACGCGTTACGCGTTACGCGTCACGATACAAATCGTAATTAAGATGTAGTTGTTTCCTGACAACTCCTTAGTGCCGAGACAGGTAAAATAGTAGCCCAAAAAGCTATAAAGAGTGAGTAGTGAGTATAAAATCCACTCACTAATAATTCATAAATGGGTATGAATTTAGGTTTTTCGGTATTTATTAATTAACAAGGAAAATACGACATGAGATACGAACATAAAAAAGGATGTGAAATAATTTGTTTTCTGAAGCTCATGATTTAATTATTGTTTTTGTAATAATTGCAGTGGCTCTCGCCTTTGATTATGTTAATGGTTTTCATGATGCGGCAAACTCTATAGCTACCATTGTGACAACGAGGGTTTTACCTCCCAATCTTGCTGTATACTGGGCGGCTTTTTTTAACCTGATAGCTTTTCTCTTTGTCGGAGTGGAAGTTGCCAAAACCATAGGTAAAGGTATTGTAGATCCATTGATTGTAGATAAATATGTAATACTTGCCGCTTTACTGGGAGCTATAATATGGGATATTATCACCTGGTTTTACGGCCTTCCAACCAGTTCATCTCATGCACTGGTAGGAGGTTTTGCCGGGGCTGCCATAGCCAAAACACTGGGTATTAAATGTATTATATGGTCAGGTATAGCAAAAATAGCATTGTTTATAGTTCTTTCACCGCTTTTAGGTCTTTTACTGGGTTCTTTTTTAATGACTGCCGTATACTGGATATTTTACAGAACAAACAGGAGAATTCTGGATATTTTCTTCAGACGTATGCAGCTTCTGTCTGCTGCTGCATACAGTTTCGGTCATGGCGCAAATGATGCCCAGAAAACTATGGGTATTATAGCAGTTTTGCTTTTCAGTTCCTATCAGAGCGGACTCCATATACCTTCCTGGATTTACAACCCGGGGGGAGGAGAGTTTTATGTACCTTTCTGGGTAGTTATAACATGCCATGCCGCTATAGCCCTGGGTACCATGGCAGGAGGGTGGAAAATAGTAAAAACTATGGGAAGCAGAATAACAAAGCTCAGGCCTGTTGAAGGCTGCTGTGCCGAGTCTGCAGGAGCAATAACTCTTCTCGGAACAGCTCTTCTTGGTATACCTGTAAGCACTACCCATACAATAATAGGTTCCATTGCCGGTGTGGGAGCTATAAAAGCCCTGAGGGCAGTAAGGTGGAAGGTTGCTGCAAGGATTGTATGGGCATGGATTCTTACCATACCATTATCAGGTCTGATTGCTGCAATAACATATTTTATTGTTCATAAAATATAGGAGTAATATTTATGGTTATACATTCATCAAAAGATAAGAAATTTTTCGCTCTCTTTGAAAAACAGTCCAATCTGAATTATACAGGGGCATTATATCTCAAAGATCTGATAGATTATTTCAAAAAAATAAATCTTATTTCAAAATCAGTTGCTTCAGATGAAGATAAAAAATGGTTTATAAGGCTTGTTCATCAGATAGAACTCTCCCATATAGTTCATAAAATAAGAGATTTAAAACATGAAGAAAAAAATATTATGAAAGAGTTTAATCTACTTCTTCATAAAACCCTTGTAACCCCTGTAGATTCTGATGATCTTTATGATCTGTCTCTGAAACTTATGAAGGTTCTCAATTATATCTATTCCTCTGCCCACAGGATAGATATTTACAGGGCACAGGAAACTGTAAACGTTTCCTCCAGACTTGTAAATATACTTGTATCCACTACGGAAGAAAGTAAAGAAGCTTTTAATATTTTACGGGAAATGGGTAATGTAAATCCTCATATAGAAAAGGTTCGACTCCTTGAAAGAAAAGGCAGTGAAGCCTATATAGAATGTATGAGCAAGTTATTTCAGACAGGAAATGAAATAGAAATAATAAAATGGAATGATATTTATCTCAGGATAAGAAAAGCTATACTTGCCTGTACAAAATTATCTGAAATGATACGGTATCTTAAAGTTAAATACGGCTAGGAACATAATGCGTAATGCGTAATGCGTAATGAGACATATACGTGTCACGCGTTACGCGTCACGCGTCACGCATAAATGATTATTCGTTTTACAGACATCCCCTATTCAGATGAATTCATACAGAGACGTCATGTTAACTGGATAGCCCTTGCTCTCATGTATGGTTCCTATTATATGTGCCGGTACAGCCTTACTATTGCCAATAAATCCATGTGTGATTACTTTCACTGGAACAATCAGGAAATAGGCTGGGTAATAACTGCCGGATTCTGGGCCTATGCTTTCGGGCAGATTATAAACGGGTTTTTGACTGACAGAATTGGCGGAAGAAGATCTATATTAATAGGAGCTACGGGCACTATAATCTTAAACATTTTTCTGGGTTTCGGCAAATTCAGCGGTCTTTTATCTTATTTTATAATAATATGGCTTTTAAACGGTTATTTTCAGGCTTTCGGCGCACCGTCTACAATAAAAATAAATGCTTCCTGGTTCAGCTTGAGGGAAAGGGGAATTTTCACAGGCATATTCTCCTGTGGTATTGAAATAGGGCGATGGACCATATATGCCCTTGGAGGATATATCATTGCCAGGTGTTCCTGGGAATGGGTTTTTTTTATCCCTTCTGTCATAGCTTTGCTCGTAGCGATAGCAGGTTATTTTTCAATAGTAAATCACCCGGAAGATCTTGGTTTCCCTCCGGTAGAGCAACCGGATAAATGTGATGAAAATAGCAGCAGTCCTCTTGCTGTAAAAGAACTTTTCCGTAAAATACTTGGCAATAAGATTATATGGACTATAGCATTTGCTTATTTCTGTACAGGTATTGTCCGTCATGGTTTTGAACAGTGGTTTCCGAAATATCTACAGGAGGTACATCATATGAAAACAGATGGAACTCTTTTTCAGATAACCGTAATGGCTATACCTGCATGTGCTGTCACAGGTGCTGCTATTGCGGGATACGTATCTGACAGGTTTTTCGGAGGCAGGAGGGGACCTGTAGCATCTATAATGTATTTCTGTCAGGTAATTTTACTTTTATTATTTAATTATGTTTCATCACCTCTTATGACCTGTTTTGTACTCATAGTTCTTTCCATAATGATCAGCGGCCCTCATGCCCTGCTTGGAGCGGCAGCGGCTATGGATTTTGGAGGCAGAAGAGCATCGGGTTTTTCCGGAGGCCTTATTGATTCATTTCAGTATATAGGGGCAGGTCTTACAGGATTTGGCATAGGTATTATACTGGACAGAGCAGGATGGACAGGATGGCTCACAGGCCTTACAGGGTTTTCACTGATAGGAGGTATTTTAATGGCTTTTATATGGCATTCATTGCCGGAAAAGGTAAGTCGTGAAGAGTGAGTTGCAGGGGCGTTTAATAAAACGCCTGGACGTGAAATATGTTCACCCATTACTAAGGAGTTGTCAGGAAATAACTACATCTTAATTACGATTTGTATCGTGACGCGTAACGCGTAACGCGTGACGGGAGGATACTGATTGTTCTAACAATTTGCCGGAGTTATTTTTCCTGCAGTCCTAACCATCGGTCACACGTTACGCGTTACGCATCACGATTATAACGCATCAAGATATTTACAAAAATTTTACATTAACACTTGATTAATATGAAATTACCTGTTATAATAAACAACACAAATCGGGGTGTAGCTCAGTTTGGTTTAGAGCACTAGCATGGGGGGCTAGGGGTCGCCAGTTCAACTCTGGCCACTCCGACCAGAAAAAAATCTCTCTCAAAGCAGAGAGATTTTTTTACATAGGGGGAATTTTTATGAGTAAACTGGCAATAGCTCTTGTAAGCGGAGGCATGGATAGCTGTGTTACCGCAGCAATCGCGGGGCAGGATTATGACCTGGCTATGTTACATGTAAATTACGGACAGAAAACTGAACTGAGAGAACTGAAGGCTTTTCATGATATTGCAGATTTTTATGATGTAGAGAAAAGACTTATAGTTAATATAGATTATCTGAAGCATATCGGCGGTTCCAGTCTTACTGATGATACTATGGAAATTTCTACTTCCGGCCTGAGTGGTGAAATTCCTTCTTCCTATGTGCCATTCAGAAATACCCACATAATAGCCATGGCTGTTTCCTGGGCTGAAGTGATAGGAGCGGAAAAGATTTTTATTGGGGCAGTTGAAGAAGATAGTTCCGGATATCCTGACTGTACAAAATCTTACTATGAGGCCTATAATAAACTTATAGAAGTTGGAACAAAACCGTCAACTCATATAGAAATCATCACTCCTGTAATAGATATGAAGAAAAGTGAGATCGTAAGAAAAGGTATGGAACTTGGAGCACCGTTACATCTTACCTGGTCCTGTTACGGACACAGTGACCTTGCATGCGGAAAATGTGACAGCTGTCTTTTGAGATTAAGAGGTTTTAGAGAGGCAGGAGTCAAAGATCCCGTTGGTTATGAAAAATGAAAATCGACCATATTGCACTCTGGACCGGTCGGCTTGAAGAGATGAAGGATTTTTATGTAACCTGTTTCGGTTGTATTGCCGGACCGAAATATACTAATTCTGCTAAAGGATTTTCTTCCTATTTTTTGACCTTTACATCAGGAACCAGACTGGAACTTATGACTGACCGTGATTTTATATCAGAACCTTCAGGGAAAAAGGGCCATTTTGCAATCTCTACCGGTTCTGAAGACGGAGTCAGGAAACTTACAGAGAGACTTCGACATAATGGTTTTACTGTGAAGTCAGAACCACGGTGGACAGGAGACGGATATTACGAAAGTGTTATCCTTGATTGTGACGGGAATTTTGTCGAATTGACCGTATAATAGAGTTGAGAGTTTAAGGTTATTTAAGTTCTCAACCTTCAACCTTAGCCCGGAGGGCGTTAAGTTCTAAAATTATCCTGACAATTCAAATATCCCGCCAATCCTGTTCTAATCCTGTTAATCCCTGTCACTTCTCATCATAGTTTTATAGCTTTCTACGGGGAGAGCACAGCGGAAGCCCCAGTAGTAATTTGCACTGTCAGGTGACTGCCAGGAACGAAAGGTGTTGCGAAAATAATAGGCCTGACCTGAATTAAACCAGGAACCTCCGCGGATTACTTTAAATTCTCCATCTTCCGGCCCCTGGGGGTTTTGTTCTATAACTTCACTGTAATAAATATCCAGATACCAGTCAAAACACCATTCCCATATATTCCCTGCCATATCCATTACACCGTAAGGACTGGCACCATCAGGGAATACCCACACAGGAAGTGTTCCCATACTTCTGGTCATATTCAGAGAAAATCGGCTATGGGCACTGGTATTATACCAGAAGTCTTTTCCTCTTTCTCCGTTTAATTTCGGCTCAATTTTCTCTCTGGACGTATGTATGTTATTGCATTTATCTTTATCCCATTCATTACCCCATGGATAGAGAAAATTCTGAGGGCCTCTCGCGGTTTTTTCCCATTCTGCTTCTGTTGGAAGCCGTTTCCCTGCCCATCGGCAGTATTCATCGGCATCTTTCCAGGTAATTCCCACTACAGGATGATTTTCTTTTCCTTCTTCGAAATATTTATCCCACCATGAAGCACTTCCCTGAACCACCTGCGGTTTATATCCGCTCTGTTCCATGAACAGGAGATACTGTCTGTTTGTTACAGGATATTTATCCATATAAAAGGCTTCGACAAATACATTATGAACAGGTTTTTCAAATTCTCTTGCCATAGTATCCTCTTCAACTGCTCCCATGACAAATTCCCCTTCCGGTATAAGTATCATTTCTGTTCCGTCTACAGGGGATATTATGTCAGGAGGTATTTCTATAACCTTCTTCTCATCTTTGATTGCTAATGCTATACGGGTTTCTTTTGTGATTTTCCCTGATGCTACTCTTTCTCTTACTTCTGTTTCTATTTCCAGTATTTTTCTTTTAGACATTTTGAAGGATTTGATTATATTGGAGATTATTTCTCTTCTCTCTTCATCTGTCATATCTTCAAGATATATGGAGATCAAGAATTCTCTCAGTTTATCTTCTATTTTTCTTCTGTCTTCGTATTCTTTGAGATCTTTTCCTTTCAGTAATCCTTTGTGGAACATAAGCAGTTCCAGTTGATCAAGAAATTCTTCTCCGTCGTGATATCTTTTGGAACAATCCCTTTCGAGACAGTTTAATATGAGGTTTTCCATATTTTCCGATATTTGAGGGCATAATTCCCTTAAGGATTTGACAGGGGAGAATAATATGGAACCGCCAATACCTGCAATGGTTTTACTCGGAAAATCATAGGGCATTTCTCCTGTCAGCATTTCAAAGAGTATAACACCGAGAGAATATATGTCTGAATAAAAATTTATTTCTGTCTCTGTGCCGAAATGTTCAGGTGCAAAATAATATGCAGTTTTTACAGGGAAACCGGGCAGAAAATCAATTTCTGCATCAAAAGCTTTCATTATTCCGAAATCAGAGATTTTAATTTCTTCATTTTTATGAATAAGGATATTTTCCGGTTTTAAATTTCTGTGGATAATGCCTTCATTATGAATTTCTATGAGTCCTTTACAGAGCTGTCTTGCGATTCTAAGCACTTCTTCAGGGGAGAATTTCTTCTTTTTATTCAGATAAGCTCTCAGGGTTTCATGTTCTATAAATTCGTTTACAATGAAGGTTTCGCCTGGAAATATGCCTATGGCAGTCATTTTTACTACATTGTTATGTTTGACCCTGGCTGCTTTTGTGGCTTCTTTTTCAAGTCCTTTTATCCATTTTTTATCTGCACTGAGGAAAGAAGGAAAGATCTTTACGGCTCTCATTACACCTCTATCATACTGAAGGGCTTTGAAAATCTGTCCCATACCGCCTGTGCCTATAAGATTGAGCAATCGATAATTTTTCAGTATTTTCCTGTCAGAAGAAGGTTTGGCCGGGGGGTCGATTTTTGCCAGCAATTTCTTCTTTAATCGTCCTCCTTTACTGAATAAATCATCGATCTGTCTTGTATGTTTTAATCCTATGGCATGTTCTACAGAATAAAATATATAATTTATCTGTTCTCCTGAAATATAATCAAATAAAAATACATGGGCATCATTACAGAAACAGTTTTCATATATTAAAAGAGGATAAAGCTCTATAAGCTGATTGGTTTCAGGTAACAGGAGATGAAAATTATCTTCCAGTCCATGCTGTGATACACTTTCCTGTCCCATAGGATTAATTTCACATCCCATAAATTTTACAGCTTCGAAAAAAACTTTTCCTTCATACTGTTCTATTCTCTGAGGTTTTACAAGGGGATAATCACATAAAAATTCAAGTCTTGTAAGGAGTATCATCAGTATTTCTTCAAGTTCCAGATAATGTCTGGTGGCAAGTTTTACTGATTCACATCCCATGGCTCCGAACTGGTCTCTTATGAAAAGTGCCTTTTCCAGCTTTCTCCCTATATTGTTGACATTACCTTTCTTATCATAATAGAGTGTAAGCAGTTTGGGAATAACAGGGTATTTTCCGCTGTAAAGATATACAAGAAGCATATCTTTGAATATTTCCATCCAGCTTCTCGGTGTATTTCTTTCTTCAAAAAACTGCCATATAAATACATCTGCTTTAGGGTTTCTTTGTTCTTCTGACGATAGATACCCTGACAGTAATATTAATGTACAGTATCTTATAACTGTTTCAAATAAAAAACAGCATGCATTAAATTTTCCCAGAACATCGTCACATGTCCTCATTGCACGGAAAATAGTCGCTATCGGATAAGGATAGCAGGTTTCTACGAGATAATAAAAAGTACTTTCCTCGTAATCCTGATATGTTTGCTTCAAAGAATCACCATCCTCTATCCTGTTGACAACCATGACCGGTTTGGTCACAACGAAATATGAGAATTTGTTTTTCCCGTTACGCGTTACGCTTCTCACATAATAAATCCCTGAAAATTTAATCTTTTTTCGCCAAATTATTTTAAATTCCTTCTATTTTTTATAATTACCGGTTCAGTATTTCTCAGTTCACCTGACCTGCTTAATTGCTAAAGATAATTTTATAATAAAGAAGGTTTTCTGTCAGTTTCGACGAAAACTTTAGAGTATAAATTTTTTTGATTCTAAGTACCGATACAGGTAAATTGGTACCCAAAAAATATGGAACACGCTCCTGTCACTGGCCGGGTTCTGGAGGAAAAGATATGCCGTATTAAAAGAGAGTTATAAATTATATAGAAGCAAAATATTAAAAGTCTGCAAAACCAGTTTGCCACACAACAGGATCATATCTTTTCCGGAAGAGTCCGGTCGGGGACAGGTTTTAGAAATGGATACTGACTTATCTGGAGCTGTACTAAGTACCGAAACAGGTAAATTGGTACCCAAAAAAATATGGCACTCACTCCTGTCCCTGGCCGGGTTCTGGAGGAAAAGATATGCCGTATTAAAAGAGAGTTATAAATTATATAGAAGCAAAATATTAAACGTCTAAAAAACCAGTTTGTCACGCAATAGGATCATATCTTTTCCAGAAGAGTCCGGCCTGGGACAGGTTTTAATATGGGTATTAACTTATTTGGAGCGTACTAAGGATAAAGGAGAAACATTATGATAGAACTCTATAATACGACTCATCCTTATAATAATAAGGTTAATATGGCTTATTATTCTGAGAGTGGATGGGTGGGTTTCTTCCTGAATTTCGTATTACCTCAGAATCCATTCGAATATCTGTGTTTGTTTGAAGATGCATACGGTAACCATCCTTTTTTATTGTTAAATAAAATAAGTAATTTATTTATATTTAATCAACTGGATTTTGACGAAAAAGCCGGTTTTGGCTCTGTAGATGGTGCTATTTATATGGAAAGTAACAGGGAAAATTATTTTATCTTTATTAACGCTATAAATAGTAAATATAAATATGCATCTACTATACCTGAAAAAAGCAGGCTTGACTTTCATAAGAGTATAAACAGCCGTATGGAGTTGCTCTATCGATTTTCTATTGCTATAAAAAAAGCACTTCTGAAAGTAGAACCGAAGGTTATAAGTGAAAATCCTGACGAACTTCATACATGTTATATGAAAAACGATAAGTTTTACATTATACCGGGAAAGCAAATGGATAAGAAAAAGATAAGAAGATTTAAGATAAATCATGAGAAAGGGAAAAATTTTCTCGGCAGGTTTTTTAAAAAAGATACCCGTTTTTATTTTTTGCTTGTAACAGATGATGAAATAAATCCATTTTCTCACAGTCATCCTGATTTCTCCGAACACTATACTCCCAGACTTCATCCCGGTAAAGAAACAGAAGATCTCTGGGAAGAACATAAAAAATATTTTCTCTGGTTTCCCAAGAGTATAATAACTACTATAATGAAGCCTGAGCTGTCAGGCTTCGGAGATTTTCTCAAATCTAAATATTGTTATTACTATAATGGTATAAAAGATTTTTCTCCTGAGAAAATTGCTTTTGAAACGAGAGAAGATGATATGATGGTAAATCAATATACTTTTACAAGGTTAGATTTATGGCCTTTATAGAATTTATTAGTTTTTTTTCAGTAAAAGTAAGTTAAAATATTGACATAAGAGTTTTTCTCGTTATACTTATATTATTATAATTAAGATTATTTATGAATAAAGGAAGTGTAGAGTAAGTGTTGTGTTTTAGATGCGGAGAAGATAATCCCCATGGATCCAATGTTTGTAACAGATGTAATGCAAAATTGCCTAAAATTAGTATTAATGTAGCTCCTACTATTTCAGGACCGAGAACTGACAGGTTGATGCAAATACTGGATGTAGGAAATAAAATATTGGATGGCAAAGCATCTCCTCAGATTTTACTCACCAGACTTGAAAAACAGGAAAAAGATTTCCAGAAAGGTGAGAGAGATCTGGTAAAGAGTATGCCCAGAGCCAAACCCAGACCTCCAGGATATGTCAGGCCAAAACATTCGAACCCGTATATAGCTGAACTTCCTGAATTCGATGAAGAGCTTGAAACAACTATGAAGAGTGAGTTTCAGGAACAGTATGATTGTGGCCTCAAGGCTATAAGATTATTTTTACAGAGCCTGAATTCAATGAGGATTGTGTTAGAGGAAATAATTGACGAAGGGCTTGACGAAGAAGTGCCCGGTAGAAAGTTTGAAGTAACTGAAGAACAGGAAGCAACTGTAAAGGAAGGTATGGATACAGCCAGAAGAGCCAATGAAATGTTAAACAGCTTTTATGAAATGGCTGAAGAAAAAGACAGAAGGGTAAGAGAAGTAAAAATTTTATACGAAGATGATTCTACACTTCTTTAAAGAAAGGGGTGAATATTAACGGAATGTTATAAGAAATTATATCTTTCATTTCTTATAATGCCATCCCAGTAATTGAGGAATTGTCCTCTTTTGTTTAAAATATCCAGATCCAGGGCTTTTATCTCTTCATAATCTATATTGTATCTATCAGGCCATGAAAATATTACTATATCTCCTCCGGTTCTGTGACCGAGTTTTTCTCTGTTACACTTACTCATAAAATGATGATAATTCATTGTAAATACATAGGGATTGGGGAAAGGGCTGTATGTTAACCAGTAGTCAATCATAATATCTCTGGGAACACAGATTTCATTTGCCAGAATATTCAGGAAATCTGATAGATAAAAAGTTTTTTCTCCCAGGGACAGTCCTATCGGAGCAGATACCCTTGCTCTGAGTTGATATATAAAATCTTCATTGTTCAGTATATACGTGATGGCTTCTCCGAATTGACTGTCATTTATTCCCTCTGACATTGTAAAAGAAAATTGTGTTTTTATTCCGAGTTTTTTTATGTTAGATAAAGCTTTCATTTTTATATTCAGGAGTGGTGCATTTTCTATGGATATAAATACGTCTTCCGTAAATCCATTACAGGAGAAATTTATAATCGACAGACCTGCATTTTTAAGCTTTTTCAGGTAATCATAATCAGAGAGTTTCACTCCGTTTGTTACTACTATTGGAATCTTGCCTTCTCCGGCAATATAATTTATTATCTCAGGCAATTCTTCCCTCATGGTAGGTTCTCCCCCTGAAAGAGAAATGGCAGGACCGGGATAATTTCTTATGGCTTTTTTTATTTCTTCCATAGAAGGATCTCTTTTTGTATCTCTCTGTGGAAGATAACATAGATGACATTTTAAATTACAGGCATGGGTAATATTTATCATAAGGCATCTGTTGAAATTACTGTCATCTTTGTTTGCACCGGTAATCTTTTTATAAAAATTTACATCTTTTTCTACTAACCCTCTGAATGTTCCATGGGTCTGACAGGTTTTTATCATAATTACTCTATCGCCATCTGCAACTACTGTGGCATCTATTTTTTTATAGCACTCGGGGCAGAGACTTTTTGTATGGTCTTTTATAATTTCCATTATTACAAAGGTCCTTTCTTCAATTATGCTCTCGTGACGCGTCACGGGAGGAAGACCTTTATGGTCAGGTCAGTAACATACACTGTCATTAAATTAAGAAATGTGATATTATAAGGTACTATTACGCGTCACGAGTCACGCATTACGCATCAAGCATTACGAATTAATTATAGCTCAATATAAAAGTTTTATCTATAGTACAGGAAGGATTTTGTGATTACCTGTATAAATATAAAGTAACATTCAGTATAATCAGCATTGAAAATTGATCTGATAGTTAATAGCTGAAAGCTGAGAGAATAAAATGCGGGAGTTAAATATTGTGAGTTCTGAAGAGAAAGCTTATTTGCTTTCAGGTGAAAGTTATTTTAATAACGGTGATTATCCACGTGCTATAGAAGAATTTAATAAAGCAATGAAGGTAACTACCAGTGAAGCCAGGGTAAGGAATAATCTTGGTATAGCCTATGCCAGAATGGGATTTTTTGAAAAGGCTGTTGAAGAATTAAAATCAGTTCTCAGGCTTGAGCCGACTCATAGTACGGCAAGATTTAATCTTGGTGTTACTGTCTGTGAACTGAGTCGTAAATATATTGAATCTGGCAGGCTTGATAATGCTATTAATATATTAAAAGATGTTTCACTTATAATACCTGAGAATCCTTTTCCTGTTTCTACTATGGGAATTATATATGTTATTCAGGATAAAAAAACAGAAGCTGTAGAACTGCTTAATAAAGCTCTCAGTCTCTGTAATTCAGCTCAATATGTTTCTGTTAAGAAATCGGTGGAAGAGGAATTGAAAAATTTGAAACTCCTGTCGTAAAAAACACTATCATTAAGAAAGGTTGTTTGCAATTGAAGGTTAAATTTTATTTTTTTCTTACCTTTTTTATTGTTATTTTATCTATTATACTTTTATTACCGGGTCATGTTGATGCCCTCTATTCTATTGATTATATGCCCGGGGAAATTCTTGTGAAATTCTCTGTACCTGTGGAATTATCAAAGAAAGAAGGTTTATTCATTACAGGTTTTAGTAAAATGGATTCTTTGAACAGGAAAATCCATGTAACATCCATGAAACCTGTATATCCTCATAGAACTGGAATAAGTACTGCCACAGATGATTTATATAAAATAACTTTTTCTCCTGATATTAATGTAAAAAATGTTGTAGAGTCCTATGTGTCTTTTCCTGAGGTTCTTTATGCAAAACCAAATTATCTTCTTTATGCAAGTGAAACTGTTCCCAATGACCCGGATTATTCACAACAGAAGGATTATCTTTCTACTATGAATGTTCAAAAAGCATGGGGTGTTGAGACAGGTAATAAAGGAACTGTAATAGCTGTAGTGGATAGCGGAGTGGACTGGAACCATTCTGATTTAAGTCAAAATATGTGGGTTAATTCAGCAGATCCGTGGAATAATGCCGATATATGGGCTCCCGATCAGAACGGTCATAACGGAAATGGCATTGATGATGATAATAATGGTTTTATAGATGATTACAGAGGATGGGATTTTGTAGATGTATCACCTTCACTTGTTTACACAGGTGAAGATGACGACCCTGCCGATGGTAATCCCGATGATTTTGCAGGACATGGCTCCTTTGTTTCCAGCCAGACAGGGGCTGTTGGAAATAATAATATCGGTGTGGCAGGTATGAGCTGGACATGTAAGATTATGCCTCTCAGAGCCGGATATGAGCCTAAAAGCGGCTCTGCTGCCATATTTACAACATCTGCAGTTACATCAGCAATTAATTATGCTGCCGCAAACGGTGCAGGTGTAATAAATATGAGTTTTGGTGTAATGGGTGAACCTGATGAATTTCCATCCATTACATCTGCTGTAACAGATGCAATAAATAAAGGTATTGTTGTTATTGCAGCAGCAGGAAATAATGGTTATTCCCAGTCCGATTTTCCTGCAAATATACCGGGTGTTATATCTGTAGGTTCTGTAGAACAGGATGGTAAAAGATCGTCCTTTTCCAATTACGGGACAGATGTAGATATATATGCTACAGGAAATAAAGTTTACGGTGCCTATCCGGAAGGTAATCATTCTCAGACCGGTGCAATACCATATACAACACAGACAGGTAAAAAAACTTATGATGTCGGAACAGGAACGTCTTTTTCAACTCCTCTGGTATCAGGTCTTGCAGGTCTTATAGTTTCCAGAGATTCTTCTTTAAAGGGAGAGAAACTTATCAATCAAATAGTTAATTATGCCGATTATTTAGAGCAGCTCGGTGGTAAAAGAATAAATGTCTATCGTTCCCTTACTGAAGGAGGTATTTCCGGCAATAAAATTACTTATAATTTATCGGCCGGATGGAATCTTCTGTCTTTTCCGTTTCAATCTGTTACTGCTGTAAGTGGCTTTTCCGGTTCATTTTATTATGTAGAAGGAGGAGATATTCAGGATATAAAAGGAAAGATAGAAAAAGGCCTTGCAAAAGAAATAAGCCTTTCTGAACTGGCACAGCTTGAGCCCGGAAAAGCTTACTGGACTAAAGCCAGTGATAATGTTACGGCCAGTGCGGAAGGTAATGTTCAGACAGCTTCTTCCTTTACAAGATTCTTTCATGGTGTTGCCGGATTAAAACCTGTCGGAAATCCTTACAATCTAGCACTTACGTGGGGAATATCATCTGTGACACTTGAAGACGGTCAGACTCTTTTATCGGCAGAAGCTCAGGGAATGTTACTGGGGACAATTTATTATTATGATACGTCTGAAGATACCTTTATGCCTTTAGCCTATGATTCCGGTAATATGGACGCAGGTAAAGGATATTATATGTTAAATCGTACATCAGCCGGTATTGTGTTTAAGAAATAAGGAGGTGTATTGTAATGAGAAAGTTAACTGTTTTAATTGTTCTTTTTTTTAATATTTTACTGGCCGGATGTGGTGATGATAACAGTGTAAATCCCGGTACTGTTTCTGTTACTCTCTCCGGGAAGGTTATGAACCTTATAACAGGAGAACCTGTTACCGGAGCCATGTTAACTTCCAGTTATGGTAATTCTGTAACAAGTGATAATCATGGGAATTTCTCCTTTACATTTAATTCTAACAGTAATTATATTATTACTTTATCAAAGGAAGGTTATAAAGGAACTATTGCAGGAGGGTTTATTCCCACTGTAAATATAAGTCATAATATTTATATGAACCCTTCAGATAATGAAGGAATGCCTTTAATAGAAGACATTCAATAAAATATATATTAAGAGGTGTAATTAACAATGGTAAAAGATTTTAAGAATTTACTTAGTAAATATCCTGTTATAAGCTGGATTGTAGTGGGATTTGTTGCTTTTATGCTTGTTATAAGTACTGTAGGTTTCGGGTTTATGGGATTTGATGCAGAGGAAAATGTCAGACCTGATCCGGTTCAGTCAAATGATCCTGAAGATGCAAAGGCAGATCTTGAAAGGTGTCTTGCAGAAGTTGCCAAAGATCCGAGTGATTTTAATTATCGTCAGCTTGCAAGAGCTTATATGGCGACAAATGAAATAGATAAAGCTCTTGAGGCAGCTCAGACTGCAGTGACTAAAGATCCAAATGATGCTAGCAGTTATCAATTATTATGTGAAGTTTACAACAAGCAATCGTGGTGTGAAATCACCGATAAAGATTTAACTGATATTAAATCTGTCGTTTCCGCTGATAAACTGGCTATTTTGACAGGTATGAAAGATAAAAAATATCCTGTCGATCAGTTTTTAGAAGAGTTAAAAAAGGCAAATTTTAAACAGGAAGAGATTCAGTCTCTTACAAAATATGTTCTGAAAAATAATAATGACAGAATTTTAGAAAGTATGAATAAAATAGTTTCCCTTGATCCCAACAATCTTGACAATCGTTTCAATCTGGCATCTTTTCTCATACAATGCGGAAAAGCAAAGGAAGCTATACCGGAATTAAAGAAAATACTTGAAACCAACCCGACCAATTTATATGCCCATCAATTTCTTGCCATAGCTTATATGAATGAAAATATATATGATAAGGCAGAAGAAGAATTTAACTATATGTTGAAACAACAGCCTGAAGACGTAAGGATTCATTCCGCTCTCGGTGAGATTTATCTGAAACAGAAACGATATAATGATGCTGTTGCAATATATGAAAAAGCTATTGCTCTGGATCCGAACAGGCCTTTTCTCTTTGCCGGCCTTGGCGGTACCTATGCTATGCAGGGTAAGAACGAAAAAGCTGTTGAAAACTACAAAAAAGCTCTCTCACTGGATCCTAATTCTATGGAACTCCACAGCCAGCTTGCAACTTTATATCAGAAAATGGGAAAACAAGAAGAGTTTATGAATGAACTTAAGAGTATGAACATTGTACAGAATGTAATAGATGCAAATTCAATTCACGTTGAACCGGTAGAAACAAAAGTTTCTGAGCCAGAGCAGGGTTCTACAGGTGCATCGACGGAGAGTGTTCCTGCACCGACGGGGAGTAATCCTGAGCCGACTGCAAATTAATGATTTAATGTAAGCGTTCAGCGAGAGACATTCATTAGTTAGCTTTATAAGAATTATATAAATGTTGTTGAATTTTATTGTTCATACTATTTACATAGCCAGGTTTTGTAAGGTTTTAGCTGATGACTGACTGCTGAACGCTTACGAGTTAATTGAGTCACATGTCATGCTTTATGAAAAGAACAATCTTATGGGACATAATGTATGGATAGATCTGATAAATAGCAGATTATGTTTTATATCTGTCATTTTTACTTTGATTTTTCTGGTTTCATTGTCTGCCTGTGCATATGAAAAGATTGGTTTTCTGGATAAAGGTCTTTCTTTTTTTAAGGAAGGCCTTTATGAGGAAGCTGTTGAAGAATTTGAACATGCGGTAACTGTTAACCCCCATGACTGGCAGGCTCATTTTTATCTGGCAGAATCTCTTTATAGCCTCGGAAAATACGATAGAGCAATTATAGAATATAAACATGCAATTACCTGTTATGGAGAGCCGTCTGTAAAACTTCATAATAAACTGGGAGATACCTATCTTGCCCTGGGACAGTATGAACATGCAAGAGATGAATATCTTCTGGTTCTTTCTATGGATATGAACAATGAAGAGGCCCATTGCAATCTCGGCTGTGTTTACCAGCATTTTAATCTTATGGATAAGGCTGCCGAAGAATTCAAGGAGACTATCCGTATTAATCCTGAGAATTATCTTGTATATAACAATCTTGCTATTACTCTTGCTAACTGCGGAAAAACCGGAGAAGCTATTCAGTATTTAAATAAAGCTGTAGCATTAAATAGTTCCTACAGTGATGCTTATTACAATCTTGGCAATATATACAGTATGGAAAAAGATTATATGAATGCCATAAATGCTTATCAAAAAGCTCTCGACCTGAGCCCCGGCAATTACAAAATTTTATGCAATCTCGGCACATCTTATTATAAACTTAAAGACTCTTCATCTGCCATAATGTGCTGGGAAGAAGCCATAAAGATTAATGCAGGAGATAAGCTCATTCTTTATAATCTTTCTCAGGCTTACTATTCTAAAGGTGACCTTGATAAAGCTATAAAAAATCTGGAAGAAGTTATATATATAGATCCTTCTTTTAAATCTGCATACTGGGACCTTGGTTATTATTATTTATATAAAGGTCAAATTAAGGGTGCTTTTACTATGTGGTATAAAGGGATTTTTCAGTGACCGGTCATGATTGGGTTTAAAAATGCCAGGTGGAATAAAGTGCAATTTCCA
The DNA here is from genome assembly GCA_964431735.1 of uncultured Synergistia bacterium. Classification (GTDB taxonomy): domain Bacteria; phylum Vulcanimicrobiota; class SpSt-956; order SpSt-956; family JAKJGF01; genus CALARM01. Next base: position 32,367 of record CAYSLJ010000062.1, read on the forward strand.
GTAAAAATTGAATCTACCTGTCATAAAAAAACACTATCTACAGTATTGTTTTTATCTGTAAATTATAAACTGATACTGTTCATTGCTACCGGGGGTGTAATATTATGAAACTTGATTACAGTACGGCTTTTTCTTATCCTTTTAAAGGAAAAGATTTGCGAAAGAGACTTCTTATAGGATGTGCCTGTTCTCTTATATTACCTCTGATTTTCGGTTATTTTATAAGGGCTTATAGAAAAATACTTCATGGAGAAGACAGGGAACCACCTGAATGGGATGATATGATGGATATATTTTCCCAGGGAATGATAGGTCTTTTTATTATAATAATCTATATGTTTCTTCCGTTTTTATTGATATTAACAGGTTATCTCCTGACAGGAGGAGGTTATTATATTATTTCTTCCCTTGGAGTCATTTCATTTACAGGTATATTATCTCTTATGGTTGCTATTCTTGGTTTCCTTCTGTTTTTTCTGGCCCTTATATTACTTCCAATGGCTCTCGCTTTTTATGCCGACAGTCTGGATATTATGGAAGCAATTAATCTGCCACAGGTAGCCGGAAAAATATGTGAAAATATAGAAAATTATTTTATGGCTCTTATTGTGTTTTTATGTGTGGCGCTAGCTGTTCTCGGAATATTTATCTTTATATTTCCCCTGGCTATCTTTTATCTGTACCTCTTTTTTGCTTATATCTTCGCCATGGTAGGAGTAAATAGCGAGTAGACCTCTAAATAATACCAAGATTTTTAACATATATGTGAATTCTGAAGGAAGTATATAATTCAACTGCTGTCAGTAACAGGGCGGGAAGACAGAAATAGAGGAAACTTTTCCAGTCTTTTATGGTTTTTTTATTCCATGGTGGTACAAGATAGAGTAAAACAGAGTTTACCATGACAAACATCGTTATAATACCTGATGTGATGCATATGGTAAGTATATAATAGAGAGGGCCATATTCTGTTCTTATTATAAAAAAGAGCAATATAATCATTATTATCCAGATAAAAAAAACTCTTTTGTTTTTTGTAAATATTTCTTCTGAGCTGTATCTGTAAAGGAGAGAAAATACACATGGACCTATTAATATGGATGCCCCTGAACCTGCAAGAAGACCTGTCAGTAATCTTATCTGATTGTTAGTTTCTCTTATATGCAAATAAGATGTTCCTCCGTCCAGTACAAGTGTTCCTATGAATAGTGATGCAGTTAGCAAACCATAAGGGGGCGGCATGCCGCCTTTTATTTTTTTATTTATTATAATCCAGTAGAGCATAGATATAATAAAACCTGTGTAAGTGCCTGTATCTCTGGCGCATACCATAAGAGCATGACCGTCAAAGTGAAAAGTTCTTTCATTTATCTGATGGCATACAGCTGTACCGATATTATAAAGAAATGAAATGATATGCTCCATAATCATCGTGGCAGATATTCAAGCAGATTTTCCAGTAATTTTAATCCGAGCAGCCAGGATATAAGAGTTATAAGAGATCCGGTAAGACTCAACCCGTTGAATATAATCCCTATAGTTGCCAGCTCCCTGCCTCCCTGTGTATCAGGATTGTCTTTTATCTGTTTTCTACCGATAAAGGTCATCATTAAACCTGTAAATCCAAGTATGCCCGGTATATAGAGACCTGTAAGAGGCGATGTACAGCATGTAAGGATACTGCCTATACCGAGGAGCATTCCTCCTGCTGCGAGACTGTTTGTACTTCTGTCTTTTTTACTGATATCATAAGGATTATTTTCTTCTGGCAGTTGAATATCCGTTATTGTTGTATCGGAATCCAGCGGGGTGTAACAGCTTTCACAGGAAGCAGCATTATCTTCATTTAATTGACCGCATCTCGGACAGATCATTTAACAGTGAATAGTGAATCGTGAGTAGTGAGTAGAATTTCCTTCTCTTTGCTCATTTTTTACCGTTCACACTTCACCTCTCATTTCTTATATATTAAAAAAAGTCCTCTACGATTTTTATTGACCTGTTCCGTAAAGGGACGTTATTTTCCATACACCGTCTATTACTGCCATGGTAATCGAACCTGCAAGTCCTATTATACCGAGAATTATAGCAGCTCCGGCCAGTTTTTCTCCTTTTTGGCTGTTATTTAAAATGTGTTTTTTAGCCATAGTCCCCGTTATTATAGCTCCTATGGAATCAATTATGCCAAGTGGATAACATATACATACCACAATCCCTGTAATTCCAAGAATAAGACTGATTATAGACAGGGGATTATATTTCCTCGTATCTTCAGGAGGATTTTGTCTTTTATATTCTTCTTCTTCCGGATATATATAGGCAAAACAACTTTTACAGTTCAGTGATAAATCCGGATTTGTCTGGCCGCAGTAAGGACATTTCATTGCAGATTTTTTTTAACCTCCTTTATAACAGTGACCAGTGATCCAATTTATCATAATAAAAATATTGATAATTGTTCACTGGCCAACGGTCCATGCTTTCTTTAACATGTTATATGTATCCAGGATATGCTGTGGCATTACTTTTGTACTTCCTATTACAGGCATAAAGTTTGTATCTCCGTCCCACCTGGGAACTACATGGAGATGTACATGATCTTCTACTCCTGCTCCTGCCACTTTACCCAGGTTTATGCCTGCATTAAATCCGGAAGGCTTCATTGTTATGTTGAATACCTTCAATACTTTCTGTGTTAAAGTCATTATTTCCAGCAGTTCATCATGATTGAGTTCTGTAAAATCTGCTACATGTCTGTATGGTACAATCATCAGATGTCCGTTATTATAGGGATATTTGTTCATCATTATAAAACATTTTTCCCCTCTATGAATAACAAGATTTTTTTCGTCTTCTTCAGCAAATTTCTGAAATGAACAGAATATACAGTCTGTAATTTTTTCTCCGAGAATATATTCCATTCTCCAGGGAGCCCATATAACATCCATAAATCATCAGTCCTTCTATTTTATTAAAATCAGATCATAGGGAAATTTTCCTGCCGGGATTTCTTTAACCGGTTGATCTGTTATTATATCTATAATAGATATGGTATTCGACCCGCCGTTGGCGACATAAAGCCTTTTTTTCTCCTTCCAGAGAGTTATGCCTGTCGGATTTTTCCCGATATCTATGGTTTTTATGACTTTTTTCTCTTTGCAATCGATAACTGACAGATTATCATTCTGATAATTTGTTACATAAAGTTTATTTCCTTCAGGTAATAAGAGACATGTTTTCGGACTTTTTCCGACTTTTATTGTCGATTTTTCACCTGTTTTTTTATTTATTACAGAGATTGTACAGCTCACCTGATTTACAATAAAAACATATCCGGAAGATACGGCTCCGCTGCATGGAAATTCTTCTGTTTCTATGGTTTTTATAATGGTGTTTGAGCCGGTATCAATTACTGTCGCATTGTTTGATCTTCCGTTCAATACATAAAGAAGCCCTTCTTTGTCGTCAAAACAAAGACTTACAGGCATTTTTCCGGTATTTATTGTGCCTACCTGTTTGTTTTCTTTTATGTCTATAACAGATACATTATCAGAATCACTGTTTGCCACATAAACAAAATTTTTCGTGGCAACTATAGATGCAGGTTTTTTTTCTACGCTTATATGGCCTGTCAGTGTGAGTTCTTTAGAAAAATTTAATAATGTTATAGTATTATCTCCGCTGTTTGCAACATAAACAGTAGAGGTTGCAGAGCTTATTCCCAGTCCCTGCGGATCTTTCCCGACAGGTATGGTTTCTTTGATGGTTTCTTTTTCCAGGTCAATTGCAATAACTTCATTTGAGTAATAACTGGTGGAAAGAATGGTAGAAGGTGCTTTTACAACAGCCTGTGGTGTGACAGAAGCATGGTTCGGAACGAGTAATATATTTTCCTTTATATGTTCTCCTCCGTTAATAAATACTGTTTTGCTATTATCTTTATATCCTTCTTTCGTAACAAGAATTACCGTTGAACCGGGAAAATTACTCAATTCGTACCTGCCTTTATCATCGGTAGAACATGATATTTTTGTATTTACCATTTCTACCGTTGCGCCTTTGATAATTTTTCTTGTTATGGAATCTATTACAGTACCTTCTATTGTGCCTGTAACAGAAGATTGCGGTGTCTTTACAGGTTTTTTTACTTCGTTATTACAGCCCAGAGTAAATATGAGAATTATTGCTATAAGGTATTTTTTAAAAGGGATCATTTACTTATTTCCCTTGTTCAAGTCTGGTCGGATCTTCAGGTGTAAATAAACTATCAGGGATACCTATATTTACGGCTGCCTGTTTGTAGACAATATAGGCATTCAGTTTTCCATCGGAATATCTTTCTATTTTATGAGGTATCCATCTGTTGTCATTTACCTGTTTTGCATCTTTATACATGGTAGTTTTGGTTACTTCCTTTGCTTTATCCCCTTCTCCTTCCATAATTTTATATTCTTCTTTAAGCGGTATATATAGTTCCGTATCTATCCATACAGTAATAAGCTTTGCCTGAGGATCTTTTTCATTTGCAATACTTATTACATAGGCATTTCTATCTCCTACTTTTTCCTGATTTACAACAGTATAGTTTCTGTATTGATCCTGTGGCTGAAGATCTACACTGAAAGGAAGGTATGGTGAGTGATGATGATCATCTTCTTTCTTTTTTAACGGCCATGTAGTATAGGTACTGTACTGCCAGTCAAGTCTGCCATCTCTTATAGTTATGACAAATAGATCCATCTGAGTTCCTTCCATAGTGATTTTCTTCTCAGTTCTTATTTTATTGGGAGCAGTAAAGAAAAGTTTTGCCGTAGCAAAGGATTGCATTACATTTTTTGCTTCCTGCTTACCGGGGGCAGGGCCAAAAAGTTCCAGTTCTATCATCATATCCTGTATTTTTCCGAAACTGGTTGCCATATAAAGGTTTTCCATAATGTTCTTTGCATCTGGGGCTGAACAGGCCACTTGAGTAGAAAATATAATCAGACATAATATTAAAAAAATTTTTTTAATCATTTTATTACCTCCATGTTTTTTATATTGAGCTTTCATCGGTTAGATATCAGCTAAAACCTGTCACATGACTCATCAGTCTGAATAATAAAATTTAAATAAAGCTGAACGCTTATTATTATAACATAAGTTGATATGAGTGACAAGAAGTTCAGTAACCACTGAGTACCGCTAATTGCATTTAAAAATGACAGGTGATTTTACATACAAGGGAAAAAGAAATTTGTTATAGAA
>CAYSLJ010000063.1:0-37225 GCA_964431735.1 uncultured Synergistia bacterium
TTTCGGAAGAGCCTCACACACCGGAAGGTATTTGATGACTTTTCGGATAGGTTCTTAGTACTGTAACAGGTAAAAGGGTACCCATAAAAAGCTTCTGCCTGACAGGCTCTGGAGAAGAAAAATTAGTTTTTTCTATAGTATTAAAAATTAAATAAGGGTTAATTTATTGTCTGTAAAACAAATTATATAAGGCAAATTATTTTTCTTCGTAAGAGCCTGTCAGGCAGAAGCTGATAAAATGGTTACGAACTTATCTGACCAGGTAATTAGTAGCACAACAGATAAATTCGCAACTAAAATATTAATTTATTGTGACGCGTTACGCGTCACGATTGTAAATATGATAAGGTTATTTTTTACAACCCCTCAGGATTAAGGGTTACTGTGTCTTCGACAGAAACTTCCGGAGAAGGGAAACCGGCCAGATCGTTCAGAAAGGATGAATTAAAATGAAAAACTATTATTGTTTAACAATTATTTCTTCATCAATCTTGTTATTCCTGATAATTTCAGGTTCTATACATATTGAAGGAGCCCCTCAGAGTAACTGGAACGACTCTATGTATTCCAGATATAATTACTCTACTTTCCAGTCTTATAATCCTGCCAATCAGGCAATAGATTTTAAAAACATAGATTATGAACTTCTCTGTGCCTCCATATTTTATGCTACAAATAAAGAAAGAGTAAATGCAACAACAACGTCTCCTGCATCTGGAGGAACTCCCCTTAATCTACAACCTTTTGAATATTCACAATATCTGAAATATTCGGCACAGATGCATGCCTATGATATGGTGACCAATAATTTTTTTGATCATAACAATCCCTGTGATTCTACAAAGAAAACACCTTTTGACAGGATGGCACTCTGTTATGTAACAGGAGGTATGAGAGCGGAGAATATTGCAGATGTTTTTGGTATTGCCTATCAATCAGGAAGCAATTTTATACCACCGAACAGAGGGAGCAGTGTTTTTGTAGATGGAGTAACAAAAAAGCCTATACCGGCTCATACATACAACTCGTTTTCACTGGCTCTTCTTTCTGATTGGATGCACTCTCCCGGTCATAGAGAAAATATACTCAACAAAAAATTACTCTATCTTGGATGTGGCGCAGCTTTTTATAATGATCCTGAATGCTATGGAATACAAAAATTTAAATGTGTACAGAATTTCGGAAGTATTGTCCCGCAGAACAGGTATTAGTGAGAAGTGAATAGTGAGTCGTGAATAGTGAGAAGTGAAAATCTTCATCATTCTCATATAAATAATTTATAAATGGTTACGAAAATACCTGTTCCGCTATTAAGGAACTGTCTGAAAATAATTACATCATAGTTATAATTTATATCGTGATGCGTAAAGCGTAACGCGTGACGCGAGGGTAATTATTGTTCTAACAATTTGCCGGAGTTATTTTTCTTAAAGTCCTAAGTACTGCAACAGGTAAATTGGTACCAAAAAAATATGGCACTCACTCCTGTCCCTGGCCGGGCTCTGGAGGAAAAGATATGCCGTATTAAAAGAGAGTTATAAATTATATAGATGCAAAATATTAAACGTCTAAAAAACCAGTTTGTCACGCAATAGGATCATATCTTTTCCGGAAGAGTCCGGCCAGGGACAGGTTTTAATATGGGTACTAACTTATTTGGAGCGGTACTAAGTATATCGGACTGTTTTACCTTCTATTGTGACCTGATCTATTATACCGACTATAACAGTTCTTACCGGTGCCTCATCTCTTTTCAGGATACTTCTGGCGGATCCTCCTTCGTCCAGTACAATTACCGTATCACCTGTTCCTGCATCTATTTTATCTGCCACTGCCATAAGAGGTTTCCCTGATAATTTACCTGTTATTCCATGCATTTTCTGTACAAGACATAGCTTCAATCCCTCCAGACCCGGGGATTTACAGGTAGACCACAGAACTCCTACAACCTTTGCTACGAACATTGTTATTCTCCCTGCTTAACACCATCTATAATACCCACTATAGTCGCATCTACAGGAGGAGCTACAGGAAAAGCCACTGCAGCATCCCTTGCTTCTACATAAAATACAAATTCATCATATCCTGCTGATACTGAATCTGCTGCTATAAGATAATCTCCCTCAGGGTTCCCTTCCCAGTCAGTGGGCTGAAGCAGGATGAGTTTAATACCTGTAAGGGATTCTACTTTTTTTGTTGCCACTACCCGTCCTATAACTTTAGCAGGTAACATATTTATCAAAAACCTTCTCCATCGTGACGCGTAACGCGTAACACGTGACGCGAGGATAATAACCTTTCTGTAATTCAAACCGGCTATTTTACTTTATTCATAAACATACGTAATTTCCATGAAAGGTGGCTTTTCATAACTTACAAATTATGTATAGCCTTCTGTTTCAAATTTTCTGAAGATTATCTGTCCTTCTCTTTCTACAGAATCTACTATAGCTGATATAACACAATCGCATGGTCTGTTTTTTGTTGCATCTGTCTGACGTGCAGAAGAACCTGATACAAATAGAACAAGCTCTCCTTCTCCAGCGCCTACCGCATCGGCAGCGACAAGTGTTTCACCTTTCGACTTGAATTCCAGATCAACAGGCTGTATTATTAACAGTTTCCATCCGACCAATCCCTCATCTTTTTGAGTACAGACTACATTACCTATAACTCTGGCAAATTTCATTTAATATCTTCCTTCCCTTTAAGGAAAATGGTTCACGGTATTATAACATATAAGACTGAGAGAAACAATATTTTAAAGTGGATTGTGTTTAAAAATGACAGGTGATTTTATATATAAATAAAAATTAATTAAATGTTTCAGGTTTTTGGTTCTGGATCTTCTTAACCTATCAACCATCATCCAATACCCTCATCTATTACTGAGGTAAGCATAAATAATACATATATACTCTCGTGACGCGTAACGCGTGACGCGTGACGCGAGGAAAACGTTTATTAAATGCTTATGCTCAGGTCAATAATAGATTTATGAAATGAATTATAATTTCCAGTAAAAGCAAATTTACCTGTCGTAAAAAACACTATCACTACTCACTTTTCACTGATTATAAATTGACATAATATTAAAGATATGTTATATTTTTTACTGTTAAAAATTTTATAAAGGATTCAAAAAAATATATAATCAGGAGGTGAATTTTATGAAATACGGGAAAATTGTTATTTTAATTGCAGTAATTCTTATCTCTATGCTTGCCATAAATCAATTTTTACTTGCTAATTGCGGCCAGTGTACAGATAAAGAAAAACCATGTTCAGACCAGGAATGTAAAGACAAATGCACTGAATGCAAAGACAAAGACTGCATCTGTCCTGAATGTAAAGACAAATGCACTGAATGCAAAGACAAAGACTGCACCTGTGAGCAATGCAAAGATGAAGCAACATTTACAGGTATGTTCGTATGTCCCTGTTATGTTATGATAAAAGAGGGAGAAACAGTGGATACAGCAAAAATGAAAGAATGTACCGTAAAATGTGCTAAAGCAGGACAGCATCTTTTATTTGTAGATGATAAAGGAACTATTTACATGGCTATGTTCTGCTGTCAATGTAATGTTCCTGAAAAAGATGCAGCATCAATGGCTATGGATAAAATCACAGTAAAGGGCTGTGTATGTGAAAAAGGTGGTTTCAAAGCCATTAAAATCTGCAATGTAGAAAAAGTTAAATAACAAATAGTTATCATTATGGCACCTGTAACAGGGTGTCATAATGATTCTGCATATGACGAAAGTTTGACATTACCTATAAATGCCTGGGAGTCTGGCAGCATCGGAAACCTACATCATCAAAGGTTTCATAATAAAGGGCTTTTCTTCTATGAGATATATGAAAACACTCTATAAGAACATCTCTCCAGGATCCACCTTTACATACCCTTAAATCTTTCTCTTTTTCTTTTTCTCCTTTTTTAAGTTTACCGCTTACCAGGGGCGATTTATATACATCAGAACACCATTCGGCAATATTTCCAGACATATCCATAACACCGTAAGGGCTGGCACCTCCGGCAAAAGAACCAATGGGAGTCGTGCCTCTATCATTTTCCAGATCAAGCATTTTTTCAACTATATCAGGATCGTCCATATTCCCGTTATTACATTTATATTTATCCCATTCCTGTCCCCATGGATACATTCTCTCATCTGTTCCTCTACCTGCTTTCTCCCATTCCGCTTCTGTAGGCAGTCTCTTTCCACACCAGTCTGCATAAGCTTTGGCATCTTCCCAGTCTATACCTATAACAGGATGTTCTGCTGTCTGAAGAGAATAATTCCAGCTCTCCGGTTCAGTGTAGTTTGTTTCCTGTAAAAAAATATTGTAACGGAAATTGGTAACAGGGTATTTATCTATATAATAAGCGTATAAATATACATGTGTTTTAGGGTTATCATCTTCAGGATCATCACTTCCCATGACAAAAAGACCTGATGGTATATAAATCATTTCCACTTCATCTTTCGGATGAACTATAGATGCAGGCATATTGGCGCCAAAAGGTTTAAGTAATGAATTAAATGATTTTAAAGGCTTAACTATCTGCTCTTTTGGTTTACGTACTATTTCAACTGCTTTTATTTGTTTTTTTCTCTGAGGAGCGGGAATAATATCATCTATATCTATCATACTGGATGGTGTTTTCTCTTCCTCATATTGTATTATTTTTTCAGGTATTTCTTTTTCATCACTTACATATTCTCTTGCTTCTTCCCCCGGTTCTTCTTTTGTTTTTCCCGGTATTTCTTCCATTACCTCTTCTTTTGTTTCTTCTTCCAGTTTTCTCAGTTCTTCCTGAACTTTTTTCTGCAGTTCTTCTTCAAGTAACCTTACTTCTTCTTCTTGCTCATTTTTTTGTTCCTGAGAAAATATATTCCCTTTCAACAAATAATCTGATGTTTCATCGATATTTTTCTGTGTATATTCCTCTTTTCCCCAGTATAATCCATCTTTTTGCTTATATTCCTCTTTTCCCCAGTAACGTTCTTCCTGCCTGACTTCTTCTGTCGCTTCCTCACAGACTATTTCCATCTCTATGTCTTCTTTTTTCTCTTCTTCTATTTCCGGCTCTATCTCTTCCTGTTTCTCTTGTTCTTTCTCCTCTACACCCTGTTTACTGACTGTTTCCATGGATTCTTTTTTCTCTTCCTCTATGTCCGGTTCCTTTTCTTCCTCTATTTCTTCTGTTACAATTTCTTTTTCTTCTTCTATTAAAACGTCATCAAATTCTTCTTCCACTTCTTCTTTTAATTCTTCATCGTCACTTTCTTCTATTGAAAGTTCATCAAATTCTTCTTCCAGTTCCGATTCATTTTCTTCGCCTTCATTTTCTTCTATAAAAAATTCATCAAATTCTTCTTCCATAACAGGTTTACCTTCCAGCTCACCGGAACCTTCTTCAAATGCTTCTACCATGTCTGCTTCATCTGGCCCATCTATTACTTCTTCATCCATGGCTTTTTCTTCAGACATTATATCAACGGTCTGGCCTGCCTGTTTTGTTGTTTCTTCGAAGCTCTTTGAGAACTCTTCCAATTTTTCCCTGTCAAAAATTTCCCCCGGTTTAAGGCTCTGTTTTTTCTCTTCTTCTCTTATAAGAGTAATAGGATCTTTTTCACCTGCCCATTCCAGGAGACCGGGGACAGCAAGTTCTTCTTCATCTCCTTCTTCTATTGGAGTTAAAGGGCCTGATGAAACGTCTTCAATATCTAAATCATAAAGTTCATCAGATACAGAATCCTCTTCATCAATTTGAAGATCAAATACATCATCGCTTATATTCTGTTCCTGCTTTATTATTCTATATGTTTCAAGAGCTTCCAGCATTTCTTTTGCATGTTCGAATCTATTATATACTTCTCTTTCCAGTGCCTTCATAACAATCTGTTCCAGGGAAGGTGTAATATTGGTGTTAAAAAAAGATATAGGCTCAAAATCAAGAGGTACAGGAATTTCTCCTGTAAGTAAGTGATGCATAGTAGCACCGAGAGCATAAATATCACTTCTTGGTTCCACCTGACCTTTATACTGCTCCTTTGGTGCGTAGCCATCAGTTCCTATAGAGGTTTTCGACACTCTCTGTTCAGGACTAACCACTCTGGCAATACCGAAATCTACCAGCATTGCCCTTCCGTCTTTCCTGATCATAATATTGGCAGGTTTTATATCACGGTAAATTATAGGAGGTTCCTGATTGTGCAGGTAATCCAGTACTGTAAGAATCTGCTTTGACCACTGGACAACCTTGTCTTCAGGAAGATTGGGGGTTCCTTCCCTTTCCAGGATTGTATCAAGGTCTTCCCCTTCTATGAAAGACATGACAAGATAATATCTTCCGTTTTCTATGAAGTAGTCATATACTACAGGGAGGTGATCATGTTGTAATTTAGATAATATTTTAGCTTCACTGTTAAATCTTCTTATGGCATAATCCTGATCTTCATTGTTGTCGTAATCAGAAAATAATTCCTTTACCGCACAAATTCTATCAAGTCTTCCGTCAGTTGCCTTATATACCGCCCCCATACCTCCGGCTTTAATAAGTGAAATAATTTTGTAACGAGTTCCTACCACATCACCGGGAGACAGAGAATTGCCGGTAGTACTGACAGAAGTCAATTCCACGCCGCAACTGCCGCAAAACCTGGAATTATCAGAATTTTTAGCGCCACAATTACTGCAGTAAAGGGGCATCTCATCACCTCTTAAAATATTTCTATAAGCCCCCGAAATAATATAAATTTTTATATATTAGTTACTTTGATTAAAAATCCTTCTATTTCTTTACTTTTAAAGAAAGTCTTTAATCTATATGTTAAACAAATGTTTTCTTATTTTTATTGACCAGCCTGGAAATAGCTCTGAGAGCTTCATTTATAGAAAAAGGTTTTTCCAGAAAAGGATTTACTTCAGAATTAAAAAAATTCAGATTTTCAAATTTATTTATTGCACCTGACATAAATATAAAATTTTCTGCAAGCTCCGGCTTTTGCTCTTTTAACAATTGAAAAAGTTCTCTCCCGTTCATTGCCGGCATTTTTATATCACATATTACTATGTCAAAATAGCCTTTGTTTGAAATTTTTTCAAGAGCAGTCTGGCCGTCTCTGGCAATTTCCACCCTGTTTCCATCTCTTGTCAGAGTCTCATCAAACAGTTGAAGCACCGTATCTTCGTCATCTATGACCAGTATATCAAAATCTCTGATATTATGGTTAATGCCTGATATATCAGTCACAGGAAAAACAATATTATTCTCAATAATAGGCAGAGCTATTGCAAAAATTGCCCCCCTGCCTTCTTCACTGAAGGCCTGAATGGTACCTCCATGATCTTTTATTATGCCATAGGACAGACTCAATCCAAGGCCTGTTCCTTTTCCCACTTCTTTAGTTGTAAAAAAAGGATCAAATATTCTGGTCAGGTTTTCTTTTGATATACCGGGGCCTGTATCACTGAATTCGATAATAATACTCGTTTCTTTTTTACAGGTTCTTATATTCATAACACCTGACCGTGCTGCTGATATAATGGCCTGATGGGCATTATTAATAATATTAAGAAATACCTGCTGCAATTGATGGGGATCTCCCATAGTAACAGGTAAATTCTGATCAAGATTACATTTTATTTCGATATTATCTACTCTCATTTCATAGGATTTAAGTTCAAGTACATTTTTTATTATACCGTTTATATCTATTTTTGTTTTTTCCGGTTTGTGCATTCTGGCAAAAGATAATAAATTTTGAACAATTCTTCTTGCTCTGGCAGCCTCTTCCTGTATGCGTTTTAAATCCTTATAAATACTTTTATCTGCTTCCAGCATTAACAGTTCTGAAAAGCCTATTATACCGGTAAGAGGATTATTTAACTCGTGGGCCACCCCTGATACGAGCTGGCCCATAGTGGAAAGTTTTTCAGATTGTATGAGCTGCCTCTGTAATTCAATTTCCTTTTCAATATTTCTGATTATATGTGCAAGGCCGATATTTTTACCTTTTTCATCTTTTATAACAGTATAGGTTATCTTAACATGTATACGGGTACCTGACCTGGTCATTCTTTCAGTGTTTATCTCTTCCAGAATACCTTTCCTGAGAGCTTCCGAAAGGAGTTCATTTTTCTGAATTTTCAGATCCTCAGGGATTAATATCTGAGATGATTTACCTATAATTTCTTCTAATTTATAACCGAATACTGTTTCTGCTCCTTTATTCCACGATGTTATTATAGAATTATTATCTGTTCCTATTATAGCCAGAGGTGCATTTGTTGTAATATTGGCAAGTTCACGTACATGTTCATAAAGCCTGGCATTTTCCATTGCAATAGCAACCTGTAAAGCTATTTGATTTGCCACCTCCAGTTCAGTTTCAGAAAAGGCATTTTCTCTATAACTGGCCACATTAAAAGTTCCAATAGTTTTCCTTCTCACTTTAAGAGGAATAATAATAGCAGACAGAAGTTCTTCTCCTGAACATGGAAGCTCCGTCACTTTATTTTCAGAAGGATTACAGATATTTCCGGATATAAGATTCTGACTGAGAGTGGATATGTTAACCGGTATATAAAATTCATCTCCCAGTTCGATTTTTTCCTGGGATATAAGTGTACGAACTTTTACAAATTTATCTCCTTTATCCAGAAGAGCCAGACTGATGAGATCGTAATTTATCAATCTTCTGATCTGACAGCCTATTATTTTCAATATTTCTTCAAGATACAGACTGGAACTGATTGCTTTATTGATTTCATTTATAACAGATATCCTCTCCACTTCTTCAATAGAAGCTTTAAGGGTATTTTGTAGATTTATAAGTCTTAAAATGCTCTTAACCTTGGCCAGTAATTCTCTCAGGTCAAAAGGTTTTATTATATAGTCATCTGCACCGTTTCTGAAGCTTTCCAGTTTAAAATCCATATCATCACGGCATGTTAACATAATGAGAGGTATATTTTTAGTTTTGAAATCATTTTTCAATCTTTTACATACTTCAATACCGTTTAATTTAGGAAGCATTATATCCAGAATAATAAGAGAAGGCTTATCTCTATAAGCCTTCAATAAACCTTCCTCTCCATCAGAAGCACTGATTATTTCAAAACCTTCCTGCTCCAGCGGGTATGTTAACATTTCTACAGTCAATTTTTCATCTTCTACAATCAATATCCGTTTATTTATCATTATATAAACACCTTGCCCATGATAGCCTCCAGTAAAGAATTGCTTTATAAATAAAGGAATTGATATAAAATATAAGTCCCTGCACATCTGAAGGATATCGTTCGATTAACATAGAATTTACTGTCTGATTTACCTTTTCTTTCTTAAATACATAATCAATACTATTGTAATTATTATCGGTACAACCAGGACCGGTAACAGACATGGCATAAATATGCCGGTAAGGATCAAAAAAAGGAGAAAGAATTTTAACACACGAATTATCCTGTCTACAGGAAGGCTATCTGACTGGCCTGTGGTAAACTTAAGGAATTTACTTATGAAATGCGCTGTTGAGAACAATAATTTATCAATCAAATCTATTACCCCCTCCATATTTTTTAAATTATACCATTATTTTGTCCAATCTGCAAATTATTAATTATAATAAAGGTGATAAAAAATGAATAAAGAAGATAAAAAAGACTTTTTCCGCAATATACCATCACTGGAAAAATTACTTTCCACAGAAACATTTAAAGAATTAAATCGAATTTATCCGAGAAAATTACTCCTTAAAGTATCAAGGAATTATTTAGATATGTTAAGAAAAACATATAAATCGGAAAACGGATTAATAGATTGTTCTGTAGAAAATATATATCTGCATGTAACAGAGGAACTGGAAACATATGACAGAAAAGGAGTTAAGAAAGCTATAAATGCTACAGGTGTGCCACTCCATACAAATCTTGGCAGAACACCATTATGTAAAAGAGCAATAAAAAGACTCGATGAAATCCTCCATAGTTACTGCACTCTGGAAATAGATGAAACAGGTAAAAGGGGGTCAAGGCACAAAAGGGTAGAAGAACTGTTTACGGAACTCACAGGAGCAGAAGCAGGGGTAGTAGTTAACAATGACAGTGCTGCAGTTTATCTGATTCTGGAAAAACTGGCAAAAGGTAAAGAAGTTATAATATCCCGCGGTGAAATGGTAGAAATAGGGGGAGGTTTCAGAATACCTGATGTTATGAAAAGAAGCGGATGTCATATGGTAGAAATCGGCACGACAAATAAGACACATATTGAAGATTATAAAAAAGCAATAAGTGCAGATACAGGCATGTTACTTAAAGTACATACGAGTAATTATAAAATAATAGGTTTCACTTCTTCAGTATCAATAGAAGAACTGGTAAAACTATCAGAGAAAGAAAAGATCCCTCTCTTTTACGATCAGGGTAACGGACTTATGATAAATCTGAGGCCTTACGGTTTTGAACATGAATTAAATGTTATTGAGTCCATAAAGACAGGAGTAGATATAATTGCCTTCAGCGGAGATAAATTATTCGGCGGCCCTCAGGCAGGCATCATACTCGGGAAAAAAGCATATATAGAACCATTAAAAAAGGATCCCATGATGAGAGCTTTAAGACCTGATAAAATGGCTCTTGCCGCTCTGGAAGCAACTCTGGAAGAGTATTTATATTCAGATATACCAGACATTCCTCTGCTCAACATGATCACTACAAACAATGAAGAATTAAAAAGCAAAGGAGAAGAACTCCTTAAACAGATCGATTCTATAAAATCGCCTGAATACACTGTAAGTTTACGGAAAGGACTTACTGAAATAGGAGGAGGAACATTTCCGGGATTCACCATGGCCACATTTATGATTGCCATAAAATCTCCGGAAGGGGCGAAAAAAATTCAGGAAAAATTATACAGGTTATGTCCGCCTGTTTATTCGAGAATAGAGGAAGAACAGGTAATGCTGGATCTGAGGACATTAATATATGAAAAAGACAGAGAATATCTTCTGGAAGGTCTGAAAAAAATATTTAAATAGTTAAAGGGTTAAAGAAGATAAAGTTGAATTATTAAAGAAAGAACTATTAAAGGAGAAATGTTTTATGAATGAAAATAACAGGTTGCTTTTAACATTAAACTATGTTTTCCCTCTGTGGGTATCTCTTTATACTCTATTTCTGAGTGATAAAAAAGATGATCCAACCTGCAGATTTCATGGATGGCAATCTCTATATCTGGGTATTGTTATTTATGTTACATCTTTTCTCTTCTGTCTTGGAATTATCCCCGGAATATACAGTCTGTATTATGCCTATAAAATCTATACAACAGGAGAAGAAATGGTTATACCAAAACTTACCGATATGGCCAGGGATCAGGCAAACAAATAACTCTGTAATTGAGAAGGCGATTTATTTATGAATGATAAGGAGCATAAAAATACCAGTTCTGCTGCATGTTGCTATATTCCCTATATAGGATTATTTTTTTCCATATACAATCTATTCGGTGATAATAAAGAAGATGCCTATTGCCGGTTTCATAGCTATCATGCTATATTTTTATGGATTATTCTTTCCTTTATAATAATAGGTATTAATCTTATTGCTTTTATCTCAGGGTGCTTACCTCTTATAGGTCCTTTTCTGGCTCATATCGTATCATTACTGTCTCAGGCTGTAATGTACGGAGGTATTATAGGTGGTATTTTCTGTGCCTACAGCGCCTACCAGGGTTCCTCTTTCAGTATACCTTATATAACTGAATATACCAATAAATATCTGGAAGATAAGAAAATGCTTCCGTAAGTCTATGAACTTAAAAGATACACAATTATTATGACTGTACCGAGAAGCCATCTGTAATAAACAAAGGGGTAAAAATTACCTTTTTGCAAATAACGAAGTAAATATTTAATAGCTATATATCCTGAAATGATAGATGTAATCATACCAAGAATAAAAGGTAGATTAATAAATTCATTGCTATGTTTTAGCAAATGAAGGAACTGAAAAACAGCTCCTCCTCCTATCACTGGGATCGCCATAAGAAAAGAAAATTCTGTAGCACATTCTCTGGACATACGCCGGAATAATCCGGCAGTTATTGTTATACCGGATCTGGAAACACCAGGTGCCAGAGCCAGTGTTTCTGCAATACCAAGAAAAAAAGCATCCTTTATATTGCTATCTTCAAGTTTTCTATTCCCTGTCTGTCTTCTCTCGACATAGAAAAGAAAAGCACCTACAAGAATAAGGTTAAAAGCCGAAACAAGAGGACATCGAAGGTAATCTGTTATAATATCCTCAAAAAACACTCCTGCTATACCGGGAGGTATACAGCTCAGAATAAAAAGCCACGAAAGTTTTCTGCAAGGATCTCCCTGTACCGTTCTTTCTTTAATTGAATCAAAAAAACCTTTAAAGAGAGAACATACTTTCACCCTGAAATACCATAATATACTTATAAGAGTTCCTACATGAAGGGCTACGTCAAATGAAATATTTACTTCAGGCCAGCCGAGAAACCATCTGGTCAGAAGTAAATGGGCAGAACTGCTTACAGGAAGAAATTCCGTAACCCCCTGGATTATACCTAAAACAATTGCCTGATATATACTCATTACTTTAATGCCGAATCTATTGCTTCTTCTTCCTTTTTAGTAAGTTTTCCAGGGGAATGTCCCTTTTCTAAAGGCTTTACGGAAAGATTATTTTTATTAAATGCTATGACGATTCCGTCTCCCTGCTTGTTCAATAAAGCAAAAGCTACGTCATTTGAGCCGTCAGATGATGAAGAAGAACTTATCCCAACTTTCTGTATACACAGAGAAATCTGTTTATCAAATTCCTCTGTCATAGAAGTGAATTTTTCCGACTTCTTCATTACTCTCTGAGACCCTTCTCGAATTTCTTCAAGGATAGCCAGTATATTGTTATTCGGTTCATTATTAACAGAAGGAATATTTACTGTTTTATCTTCTTTTTTAGTTAAAGACACTATAATAAAAGTCAGACGGATAAGATAAGCAATAATAAATACAAGAGTTATTATAATTAAAATTAAAATTAATAGAGAATTGATGTAATTACAGTCCTTTCCGCATTCGTAACTGACGGTACGAATTTTAGTGATACGTAATGGGTGACATTCATCACTCATTACGAGGTTATTTAAGCATATAATTATTTATAAATATTCAATCATTTTTCATTACCAGATTGGTATAATTCGGCATACCAAGGAATTCATCTCTATTTTTCGCCATTAATTCCGGTTCTATTTCCCATAGATGATCCCTGCTTCTAAGTTCGTAAGTAACTCCTTCTTTCCCTTTAATAAAGAGTTTTCCCCCGTTATCAAGATACTGCCCTATAGATATATCACAGAGATGAGTATTTATTTCTTCTTCCTGTTCTATTATTATATTTTTCTCTTTTAATTTACTGAGAACTTCATCTTCGAGAAATTCTTTTTCAGTTTTCGGAAGTCCGTATTTATTAATACTTTCAAGATCTTCCAGATTAAAAATTGAATGGCCGTGACCGTCACCTGTTACAACGTCAAGATTTCTAATATTTTTTCCACAGGAAAGTCTTTTAACCAGTTCTTCTGTAGTCAGTTCCAGCGGTTCTTCAAAGATAGAAAAAATCAAATTTTCAAAGAAACGACATCCCTTTTTCTTCATATTTTCTATGAGAGATATACATTGATTGGAAGGGATTTCTTCTGAGCCCTGAATAACATAGGTTTGCTTTTTCATAGAAGATTTAAATTCTTTAAACATAAGATCCAGAGCATCTCCGATATGATCGGAAATTTTTCCCGGCCCTATAATACCGTCTTCAAAGAGATCTTCTAACATAGAAAAAGCGCTGATAGAAAGCCAGTGCCCCATGGCACTGATCAGAAGATTACTGTAATCCAGAGAGATATTTCCGTCTTCAAGTTTATGAAGGAGATTTTTAGCTCCTCTATGTTCAGTCATAGAATTAATATCTTCTTTTTTATCTGAAGATTTCATATAAAGCTATTTCCTGTAATAAATAAAAAAATACTCATTCTGGAATTATACCATAAATATGCTCATTATAGCAATAGAAGATTGTGTTTAAAAATGACAGGTGATTTTACATATAAATAAAATTTAAACTCTCAGAGTTTAAGGTACCGGGTTCTGCTTCTTCTTAACCCATCACCTGGCACCTGACACCTGTATAAATCTAACGTTCACGCCATAAAAAATGAAAATTCCTATATCAGTAAAAACTAATCTTTCCCACATGTACCGATTATATGTATACTGGTACCACAAAAATTACATTTACCGTCATCATTTATTTCATAACATGTGAGCATATAACCGCTCCTCCCTATAACGACTTTACCGCAGGAAGGACACTTTGTATTCTCACCATCGACTCCCCATATATTTCCTATATAAACATAGTTCAATTTTTTTCTGGCTATTTCCATGGCTTTTACAAGTGTTTTTTCAGGAGTTGCCTTTATAGTAAGTTTGTAATCTGGATGGTATCGAGAAAAATGTAAAGGTGTATGGGAGCCAAGATTTTCAGCTATCCAGTCAGTAAGTTTTTCCAGTTCCTCATCACTGTCATTTTGAGTGGGTATTACGAGATTGGTAATCTCTACCAGGCAGTTTTCAGAAGCTCTTTTACATGTTTCAAGCACAGGTTCCAGTCTGGCTTTACAGAGTTTTACATAAAAGTCATTGTTTATTGATTTTATATCAATATTCATGGCATCTATATAAGGCAGTAATTCCATAAGGGGTTCCTGATTTATATAGCCATTTGTAACCAGTACATTCTTAAGGCCTTCTTTTTTAAGAAGTTTTGCTGTTTCGTAAACATATTCATATCCTATAAGAGGTTCATTATAAGTATAAGCAATACCTATATTGCCCCTGTCATGAGTAGATTTTGCAATATGTACTGCTTCTTCCGGCGTAATAGACTTTGTAAAGGTGGAAAGTATTTTTTCTCCCCTTTCTGCAAGAGCCTGACTTGACGACCAGTTCTGGCAGAAGTCACAGGCAAAATTACAGCCCAGTGTACCGAGAGACATTATTTTCCAGTTCGGATAGAAATGAAAGAGAGGCTTTTTTTCTATCGGATCAAAAGGTGACCCGGTATACTGGCCGTAGATCAGGGAATATAATGTTCCATCTATATTTTTCCTGGCTTTACATACTCCTGTATGTCCGTCCTCTATTGTACAATTAAAAGGACAGAGTCTGCACCTGACTTTACCGTCATTTAATCTCTCATAATACATTGCTTCTTTCATAATTACAGTATGTCTCCCTCCTGGGTAAGAACAAATCCATCTTTCCGTTTTTTCTCTTCTTCTTCCTTTTTCTTTTTATCTATGGCTTCTGTAATTTCCATTCTCTGATCTGTTGTTCCCCTGGGAGCTTCTCTTGAAGAATCCTGACCGGTCCAGAAAAGATTTTCAAAGGAACCTCCGCCGTCAAAAATTTCGGATTTCATAAATACACCTCCCATGTTAAAGCTATATGTTATAGTCAGGAATGGGCGTTAAATAACTGTCTCTAATATATTAATCGTGACGCGTAACGCGTAACGCGTGACGCGAGGAAAGAGACAATTAATAAACTGGCATTCCTTCGCTTCATATTATCCCGCTCTTATTTCGCAACACGTAACTAAGTACCGTAACAGATAAATTAGTAACCAAAATCTTATATATCGTGACGCGTAACGCGTAACGCGTGACGCGTTACGGGAGCAGAAACTTTATATAAGCACATGATACGTGATTTTTTGGATACTCTTTTACCCGGTGTGGTACCAAGAACGGAATTTATATCACCTATACTCTATGGTACTCTCCTCAATTTTATTTTACCTTAAAATCGGCTTATTTTCAATGAGTAATGACAAAAAAAATCTAATGTAACTCCTCAAAAACAAGAGGATTTTTTGCCCTTGCCGCAGCTATATTTTTATCGACGATTCCTTTTTTGCAGAGATTTTTCAGAAAATTATCCATTGTGACCATGCCATAATCTTTTCCTGTAGTAATCATATTTTCTATCTGATTTGTCTTGCCTTCTCTTATAAGATTTCTTATGGCAGAAGTAGCGACTAAAACTTCAAGTGCAAGGATTCTCCCCGGGCCGTCTATTCGAGGAAGTAATTGCTGGGAAATTATACCCTGAAGACACTGGGAAAGCTGAACCCTTACCTGTCCCTGTTGATAGGGAGGGAAAATATCAACGATTCTGTCTATTGTCGTAGCAGCATCTGACGTATGAAGAGTGCTTAACACAAGATGACCTGTTTCTGCTGCAGTGAGTGCAGTAGATATTGTTTCAAGGTTTCTCATTTCACCGACACATATGACATTGGGATCCTGTCTCAGAGCATTTACGAGAGCATCGTTAAAACTACGGGTATCAGTATCAATCTCTCTCTGTATGACTATACTGTTTTTATGTCTGTGCATGAATTCAACAGGATCTTCAATAGTTATTATCCTTACTTTTCTCTGTGTATTGATAAGATCTATCATGGCATTCAGAGTTGTAGTTTTTCCCACACCTGTAGGTCCTGTTACAAGGACAAGACCATTTGGTTTTAAAGACAGGTTGGCCACAACGGGAGGGTGTCCCAGTTGAACCAGATTTTTTATTTCCAGAGGTATTAACCGGAATGCTCCTTCTACATGACCTTTCTGATAATATATTGATGCCCTGAAACGACCGACTTCAGGATTGGAAAAAGAAAAATTCAATTCCCAATCTTTTTCAAATCTTTCTCTTTTCTCTTCAGGGAGAATGCTGTAAACAAGGCCCTGTGTATCATCAGGTGTCAGTTCCCTTTCTTTGAGGAAACCAATCTGTCCGTCAATCCTTATACTCGGCGGTATTCCCACGACAAGATGCAAGTCAGATGCGCCGATATTCATAGCCTGTTTCATCAAGTCAACAATATCCATAATTTATACAACCCTTCTTTATTTAGTCGTGACGCGTGACGCGTAATGCGTGATGCATTACCATAACCCGACTCATATATTATAACAGGACTTAAGCATTTTGTCATTGCGAGGAGCGAAGCGACAAAGCAATCCCACCGGTTTCTGCTGTAATGACGGGATTGCTTCGCTCCGCTTGCGATGACAGTTTTTTCTTTACTTCTTACGGAAAGCGTAATACGTAAGGTTTTACAACCCATTACGCATTACGCATCACGACTTATATATTTAAAGTCTCTGTCCTGTGAGACGGTCTGAAGAAGGGCACTATTTTATTCCTGAATGCAGATGTAAGGAACAGATATAACAGACCCAGAATCATACCTGTCAGGGTAAAGGAAAACATTTCCGGCACCCTTTTACCTGCAAGAAAACTTACTACAAATACTATCAGAAGGGGTAATAATTTAATCCTTGTAATCTTTTGATTTCTGAGTCTGATAACCATATAAAGAGAAGCCAGTAAAAAAAACCAGCAAAGCATGGAGAGGAAAAAATTACCTGTATAAATAAAACTTATGGCAGGGTTCTTACCTTCTTCCATAAGAAGTTTTTTGAAGGTAAATACCTGTCCGCTCTGAGGTATATATAACTCTACAGGTAAAACACCTGAAACTCTACCTGAATTATCTGCCAGACTTACACCAGTAAAATTCTGTATCATAACCTGCTGTCTTTCTTCTTTTCTCATTGCCTCTTCCGTAGAAGGGGCAGGGGCAATCTTCTCAGCAATCTCTTTATCATAGGCTTCATCCTGCTGAGCCTTTAATTTACCTCCTGTCAATCTGTGGGATACAGTACCTCCACTTCTTTTCATATTACCTCCAAAACTTATGACTCTGTTATCTTCAGGTAAATAGACAGTCCAGTAATATTCTGAAATCTGTACATCGCATGAAGGAAGAATTTCCGATTTACTGCCAAGGAAAGAAAAACCTCCGCTTTTACTTTTATAGGATACTTCCACTGCAAAGGAATTAAGAGCAGAATTCTGTCCTGCTTCCGATTTTCTGAGAGGAATGAGAACTGTTCTATTATCTTTACTGTCAGACGATTTCACAGGCTTTACGGGAGAACCTGATACAAAAGCGTTCATAATCTCTGCTCCATCGGGAAGCCTTATCTGTAAAAACTGTTTCAGATTATTTTTCATCTGATATATTACTTTTGTAAGTGCAACACCTTCATCGTTAACAAAGGTTATTGCCTGGGCACTGTCTACTGTGGCAGACAGTACAGGCAGTTCTTCATGTTTTTCCGTTTCTACTGACAGTACAAAAGGATGTTTGTAATAGCGATAGGCAAGAATTACAGGACTTGTTGCCATACTGTCAAGAGCAGCAGGAAGTTCTTTCACATCTATCCTGTTTACATCCTGTTCTTCTGTTGATTTCATTTCAAGACTTGTTTTAGCTTCACATGCAATAAAACCTTTTTCCTGCTCTGCACCTGTAACCTGAAGGAAAGGCACAGTCCACACAGAAGAAATATTTTTAAGAGGTTTTTCGCTGACAACCGTTACCTGTACATTGCCTTCTGCCTTTTCAGTAAGTATGACATTTATATTTTTCCCGTTCTTTCCCTCTTCCATAGTCCATGTCTGAAGTTTATCGCTTTTTACTTCAAGAATTTCCACATCTTTCGGTGCAAGAAAGTAAAAACTATCTGATTTGCCCCGGACTATTGAAAGATTTATCTGACTGACAACCTGAACTGCGCCGACACTGACAGAAACAAGGTGATTTACTGCGGCATAAATTCTGGGTTTTACATTTACCTGAGTATTTTTATTACCGGTTGCTGTTGTAAGAGACCAGGACACCTGTGCCGACTCACCTGCAGGGAGAGTTCCTTTAAAAATACTTCTGTTTTCTTCTACAGAAGTTGCTCCTCCCATGGAAGGAGTTACCTGGATATTTATACCTGTAGAAGGTACTGAAATCTTCAGATTGGATGAAGAAGAAGGGGGAAGGAGCAGGGTGGAAACAGTCGTATTACCGGATCTTTTTGAAGAAACAAGATAGGTAAAGGTAAGACTGTGTCTGCCGGCACCTTTATGGATAATTGTATATTTTCCATCTTTTGTATATACCGGCATATCGGCACCGTCTACCTTTACTTCATTGAGAGCTGCCTGTGTACCTATAAGAGAAATTTCATTCCAACCGCCATGGAAAGAACTGAACATAGTGTTGCATTGAACTCTGAGGGAATCTTTTCCTGCCGTAACAGAGAGATCGGCAGTGCCGAATACGAGAGTCACAGGGGGAGGAGGCACAGGCTGAGAAACAGGTTTATTGTTTTTATTCATAAGCTGCAGGAACTGATCCAGGGGCACGGTAACCTGTCCCTGTTTTCCCTGTTCCTGTGCGATTGCAGCCGATACAAGGCCTGACATGATAAGGATAATCAAGAAAATCTTTAAAATTCTATTCATACTAAAATTCCTCCTTTATGATTTTCTCAATAGTCGCACAGAATAGAAATTTATTCCCTCTAATTTTTCAGGAGGATTTATATGAGAATCGTAACGCGTAACACGTAACGCGTGACGGGAGGAACAAATGCTCATACTTCTTTGTGACCGAAACGGTCATGGCAGTTTCATTGTTCACAAGTTCAATAATTCAGTTCTTTCCAGATAGAATTATTGTTGCAGTTAATTTGATATGTTATAATATTTCAGGAACGTTTGACTTTGTAAAAGGATGGTACGAATCATGGATACCACACAGAAAAAAAGAGAACTTTATCATCTGATTAACGAATTGCCTGAACATCATCTGCCCGGTGTAATACAGTATTTGAAATCTCTTATTAATAATACAGTTGATAAATGGTCTGAAGAAGAAGAAAAAAACTTTTTAGAAGTAGAAAAAGCTCTTAAAAAACCTTTCACAGGAGTTTCCGGGAAAGAATATTCCGTTACTGTAGAAGCTCAGCCATATCGTGTCATACTTTATGACGACACAGAATGCGGTGGATACTGGATAGATTGTCCTTCTCTTCCAGGTTGCGCTTCTCAGGGAGATACAGAAGAAGAAGCTCTTGAAATGATAAAAGATTCTATATCCGGTCATCTTGAGATTCTGAAAAATGGTGTATGAGCAGATTAAGCGGCCTTAAACCTGAGAGAGTTATAAGAGCTTTTATACGTGCAGGCTGGAAAGAAGCAGGACAGACAGGAAGCCATGTCAAACTTGTAAAAAAAGACAATATTAATATTTTATCTATTCCTGTTCATAAAAAATCCATAGGAATTGGTTTAATAAGGGATCAGATAGCAAAATCAGGTTTGACAGTAGATGAATTTTTAGAATTCTACAGGTAATTTTACAGGGGCCGGTAAAATCGGCTACTGATTTAATGAATGAAGCCATGAAAAAAGAACTTCTGTTACTGAAAAGAAAAAAACTTACGGAACAACTCCTTTCAGTAAGAAAAAAAACTCCCCGCCTTACTACAGAGGAAATAGTAAAAATATTAAATGAATACAGGAAAGGACAGGAGTGTCCCATGTCCTGATAGACTCCTGTCCTTTTAATCGCGGCTCATTTTCCGTAAGCCCTGATAGTTATATTATTATCATAGTAATAAGACAAATTTTCTAAAAACACTGTAATATCCGTTGCATCATTATCAATAAAAAGCCATTCTTCTCCACTCCATATGGCAAAACCTGGATCCGGAGAACCGGGGTCTACTTTTATCTCTAACTTTACAGGTTTATTGAGATTTATTAATTCATCAGGAGAACCGCTTGAAATCTCGTATATTCTTCCATGTTCCTCTTCGCTGCTGCTGTGAATAACGCCGTTTTTATCTGTTATAGTAACTTCCGCCACTTCGATTTCATTGTCAGATGATAAAGCTCCCGATGATACGATGACATTTAAATCTTCAAAAGATATTTCTCCTCCACTGGCAGATGAAATAATGGAAACTTTTGTATTTATTTCCTGTGCAGTTGAAATAACCGATTGTGAAGGAACCGGTGTTGGAATAATAACAGGTGTAGGAGTAATAATAACAGGACTTGCCGTATCACTTCCGCCGCAACCTGACAAAAAAGTCATGAAAATAACAAAAATTATAATAAGAACCGGTGAAAAGTATTTCATTTAAATAACCTCCTCGTAATTATAAATTATAGTTAGTTTCATAACTTATTAGAAATTAAGTGCTTCGTGACGCGTAACGCGTGACGCGTGACGCGAGGATTATCTGTAATTTGTTTTGAACTACACTATAAACTGAAAACTTAAGTTAAAACCTGTATTTAACATATCGGAAAAAATATAAAAATATTTATAGCTTCTCAAAAAAATTTTGTACTATTATCAGTGAGTCGTGATTTGTGAGCAAAAATATCCTGTCTGCTCACTCTCACAGATTTTCCGGTACTATTTATGCAGGATTCTATATAAAAATTCATGATTGCATTATAGGCTTATAACATGTATAATAGGTCAGATTTTACCCCCTTTAATTTAAACGTACAGGGATTTTCATTTTTCATGGCGTAAATTAAGCTTTAAATAAAATCTTATCCGGTTCTCTGAAACATTTATCAAAGGAGTTGCATTTAACATGTTAGCAAAAGAATTAAGAAGAAAATATATAGATTTTTTCAAAGAAAGAAATCATGCCGAAATTCCCGGAGCACCTCTTATTCCGGAAAATGACCCTACAGTGCTGTTTACTACTGCAGGTATGCACCCTCTTGTGCCTTTTTTAAAAGGCGAGACACATCCGGCAGGCAAAAGGCTTGTAGACTGCCAGAAATGCCTCAGGACAGATGATATAGATGAAGTAGGCGACACAATACATCTCACATTTTTCGAAATGCTCGGCAACTGGTCACTGGGTGATTATTTCAAAGAAGAAGCCATAAAAATGAGTTATGATTTTTTAACAGGAGTACTCGGCTTTCCTTCTGAAAGACTATCTGTCACAGTATTTGGAGGAGACAGTGATGCTCCGAAAGATGAAGAGGCTTTCTCCATATGGAAATCAGTCGGCATACCGGAAGACAGAATTTACTTTTTCGGTAAAAAACAGAACTGGTGGGGGCCTGCAGGGCCGTCCGGCCCATGTGGGCCTGATACGGAAATGTTCTATGATAGCGGCAAAGAAAAATGCAGTCCTTCATGTGATCCGTCATGTAACTGCGGAAAATACTGGGAAATATGGAACGATGTTTTCATGCAGTATAATAAAACTCCTGAAGGTTTATATATACCGCTGAAACAGAAAAATGTTGATACAGGCTTCGGACTTGAAAGAAATGCAGCCATACTTCAGGGTAAAGAAAACATCTTTGAAACAGAACTCTTTAAACCAATCATAGACATGGTAAAATCCATATCAAAAGAAGAGAACATATATTCCGAAAGAGTCATAACAGAACATATAAGAGCATCAGTATTCATTCTTTCTGAAGGTATTGCTCCCGGAAACCTTGATCAGAGCTACGTATTAAGGCGTCTTATAAGAAGAATTATCCGTCATGGTATGAAACTCGGCATAAACAGAGCATTTTCTGCAGAGTTAGGTGAGCTGGTTATAGACCTCTATAAAGATGTTTATCCTGAACTTCTCAGGTCAAAAGAACATATAACTTCATGCCTGAAAGAAGAAGAAGAAAAATTCGGAAAAACCCTTGAAAGAGGAGAAAAGGAATTTCTCAAAGTTGTAGAGCATGCCAGAGACGATAAAGTTCTTCAGGGTAAAACCGTATTCAGACTCTATGACACATACGGCTTCCCCCCGGAACTTACGAAAGAGCTCTGTGATGAACGGGGATTTACCTGTGACATGGAAGGCTTTCATGAACAGTTTAAAAAGCATCAGGAACTCTCAAGGGCAGGAGCTGATAAGAAATTTGCCGGAGGTCTTGCTGACCATGAAGACATGACGACAAAACTCCATACTGCAACACATCTCATGCATGAAGCTCTGAGGAGGGTTCTGGGGAAACATGTTCAGCAGAAGGGAAGCAACATAACTACGGAAAGACTCAGGTTTGATTTTGCCCATCCCGACAAAATGACTCCTGAACAGATAAAAGAAGTAGAAAATCTGGTTAATGATGCAATAGCAAAAGACCATTCCGTAATATGCCGGGAAATGACAAAAGACGAAGCGGACAGAGAGGGAGCCCTTGCATTCTTTGCAGAAAAATACGGAGAACGTGTGAAGGTTTACTCTATAGGTGATTACAGCAAAGAAGTATGCGGAGGACCTCATGTAGAAAGAACAGGTCTCCTGGGTAAATTTATCATAAAGAAAGAACAGAGCAGTTCTGCCGGTGTCAGAAGGATAAAGGCTGTGCTGCAATAATTTTATACGTGACGCGTGACGCGTAACGCGTGACGCGTGGAAGTTACCAGATGAAGTTACAATACGAAAGGATTAATATGATTATGAAATATTTGAAAAATTTGTTTATTACGGCTTTTTTATTCTGTCTCTGTATATATAGTGTTTACGGCGCAGACATAAAAAGTGAAAATTTTGTCTATAAATCATCTGACGGGAAATTATCTATAAAGATAACCTATCCGCAGATTACAGGTCTTTCAGATAAAACAGTAGCGAATAATCTGAATAAATATTTTAAAAAAGGATTTCTCACAGGTTATGAGGAGTTATACGGCAGAAGTGTAAATTTCTGTAATAAAAAAGATCTGGAATTCTGCCATAAGGATCTCATAGAAACCTTCGGAAAGGAATTTAAAAATACAATAGAAGTGGAATATACGGTGGGAGTCAACAAAAATGATATTCTCTCCATTGATTACAGCGGCCTTCAGATACTTACTCCTTCGGCCCATCCTTCAAAACTTCTGAAAACCTTTACCGTTAATCTGAAAGACGGGAAGATATATAAATTTAAAGATTTATTCAAAGAAAAATCAAATTATATGGGTGTAATAAAAACTATTCTGGAGAAACGTAAGAGTTATATAGAAATACAGAAAGAAGGCTATGATTTTTATCTGACCACTGACTCACTGGTTCTTGTAAACATAAATACTGCCTATGTGAGCCAGGGAGTGGAGGAAATTATAAAATTCAAGGAAATAAAAGATATTATAAATGAAAAAGGTCCCGCAGGGATTCTGATGAAGTAAAGGTGTTATTTTGAACTACGTTGATAAAAACTGTTTTAATCCTGATAATATAAACAATAACGAACTCTTCAGCCAGATGATTTCTTATCTGGCAAGGCCGTTAGTTCCGATAGATCACAATACGGAAGAAGAATTCTGGACTATTGTCAATTCCGATGACAGGATGGCTGAAGAATGGGCGGAAGCAGTAGATTACAGAAAAGCTTTTCTCAAGCTTCAGAGTTTACAGGAAAGAGTCGAATTGAAAGAGGGAATTTTCTCTGATAGAAAACTCTATGATACACTGGAACATCTCAAGAATCTTTTAATAGAAAAACATAATATTCAATTCGAAGAACTCTATGAAATGGGAGAAAGAATTTTTAAATTTTTAGAACTTGAAAACAGGGATCTGTCAAATAAAAATCTGGAAGGTCCTTTGTTTGAAGAATGTCTTGTCAGTGCCGATTTCAGTAATTCCAATTTACAAAACGCAAAATTTCTGACATGCAATCTGAAGACATCTACTTTTCGAAATACCGATCTTACAGGTGCTCTTATACAGAACTGCTCTGTAGAAGCCACAGTATTTGACGGAGCAGTAACGGATAATTTCAGGTTTATCAATAATTACTGTTATTCGAAGGTTTTGAATGAAAAAGAATTTTATGAATTATTGAAAGGTAATGAATTATGAAATTATCACAGCTATTTATAAGGACCCTTAAAGAAGCTCCTGCCGATGCAAATACTGTCAGTAATAAATTACTCCTAAGAGGAAGTTTTATAAGAAAAATAGCAGGAGGAATTTATACACTTCTTCCTGCAGGAACGCTTGTAATGAGAAACATCAAAAAAATAATAAGAGAAGAACTTCAAAAAGAATCAATTCAGGAAATGATTCTTCCTTTACTTAACCCGCAGGATTTATATCCTGAAATCTCCGGAGATGAACAGGCCTTCTATTTTAAAGACAGAAGCGGAAGAGATTTCGCTACCGGCACATGTTTTGAGGAAATCGTTACGGATATCATAAAAAAAGAAGTTCGTTCTTACAGAGAAATGCCCCTCTTTTTTTATCATACAGTTCCTTCTTTAAAGGATGATAATAAAGCAAAAGGAGGGCTGCTGAAATCGAAGGAATCCCTTATAAATAAAATATACAGCTTTCATACATCACGAGAAGATCTGAAACATGGTTATGAAAAAATCTGCAATATTTATCTGAATATTTTAAAGAAATGCGGCATTCAGGTAACAGTTTTGCCGTCATACAGTGAAGATTCCCGTGAAGCAACTAAATTTTTAACCTTAAATGACATGGGCGATGAAATTTTATATATGTGTCCTGAATGTGGCTGTATATCCACATCGGAAAAAGCAGAATTTTTTATTGATGAAATACCGGTGGAACAATCAAATTCTTCCATAGAAGAAATATTTACGCCCGGTAAAAAAACCATTGAAGAAGTAACGGCTTTTCTGGGTGAGAAAGCAACAGCTTTTGCAAAGACTCTTATATATAAAGCAGACGGGAAACCGGTAGCTGTACTTGTAAGAGGAGACAGAGAACTTAACCCTCATAAACTAAAAAAATTACTTCATGCCGGAAAACTGGAAATGGCAGATGATAAACTGGTAGAACATGTTACAGGTGCTCCTGTAGGATTTGCAGGGCCAGTTGGACTCGGAAACATAAAAATCCTGGCAGATTTTGAAGTAAAACAGATGAAATCCCTTATAGTGGGAGCAAATAAATGTAATTATCATTACAGACATGTTGTATCAAAAAGAGATTTCATGGTATCAGAATATGGAGATCTGAGAATGGTATCTGCAGGAGACAGGTGCAAAACCTGTAAAAAACCTCTGGAAGTAAGAAATACCTTTGAACTGGGGAAGGCAGTCATGGCAGAAAACAAATACACAGAGCCAATGAAAGCCGCATTTTTCAATGAAAAAAGTGAAGAAGAACAGATTATGATGGGAGTTTATTCTCTTTCTATGAGCAGAACCATGGCAACTATAGTAGAAAACCATCATGATGAAAACGGGATTATATGGCCTTATGAAGTGTCTCCGTTTAAAGCCGTCATATTGCTTCTTGACCCTTCCGATGAAAAACAGAGGGGAATAGCTTTTAATATCTATGACAGTCTGAAGAAAGAACATATAGAAGTCCTGATTGACGATAGAGATGCCAGGGCAGGGTTTAAATTCAAAGATGCGGATCTTCTTGGCATACCTTTAAGGATTACCGTGGGACATAAAGCAATAAAAGAAAACATAGTGGAAATTAAGATAAGAGAGATAAATAAAAATATCACATGTTCCGTAGAAAATGTAATGGCGGAAGTTTTAAGAATGTTAAAGGAAAATCTTACCGAAAACCAATGAAAAATCGGCTATTCAAGCCATAATTTTTATATTTAAACAGGAGCGTAGTATATGAAACAGATGATTGACAGTAAAGCTGATATTATGACTAAGAAAGATTTTAGAGCAGAATGCAGAGAAGAAGATGATTTTGATCCTGCAGATTTTGTAGAATCTTTAAAACTTGAAGAGATTGCTATAAAGATTAAAAATTAATCTCAGTAGTGCCGGCGATATACGACACCGGACAATGGGTATTTCATGGGGAATGGGGAAAATGTTTCTTACAAAAGTCAAAAAAATCCGAATAAATAAGAGTTTTTATTATAATTTTATTTCCCATTTTTCGGGAAATAAAAAAGTAGAATAAACTGTTATTTGACAAGGATTTCATAAAAATCCGGAGGAACATTTACCCTGTTTCCCCCGAAATACCCATGTATTAACTCATAATTGCCCGGAAGTATATAACCCTATATATATACCCAAAGGATGTCTTAACAAAGGGGGCCACTTTCCTAAATATCTAATGACTACTATTCAAAACCTAACACCCATCACCTATCACCATTTACCCTTCTATAAATATTGTTTTTAAGTCTACTTCCATATCCGGGAATATACTCACTTTAATTTTATCATTCTGAGCATATACTTTTGATTTACCGTAAGTTTTGTTTTCCCTTAAAATATAAACCTGAACCGTATTATGATAAGGATCAATTATCCAGTATTCTTTCACTCCAGCGCGTTCATATAAATCTCTCTTATCTTCCATATCTCTTTTGCTGGTAGAAGGTGAAAGTATCTCTACTATTAAATCAGGTGCCCCTCTGCATCCTGCATCATCCAGTTTTTTTTCGTCACATACTATAACAATATCAGGTAATACGGCATCTTTAATATATTCATCCGGCTCATTCTCTAAAGGCAGCCTGACTCCAAATGGAGACGCATATGCTTTACATGTCTTACCTACCAGATAGTTTCCAATTTGTCTGCTTAATTCAAATGATATATCCTGATGTTTCCTTTTAGGTGGAGCCATTTGATAGGCTATTCCGTCTATCAATTCCCAGTAATGGTTATCATTCCAGGTTATATAGTCTTTATAGGTGTAACGTTCTTCAAGTTTCATTGCTAAATTATGGTGCATAATTATCACCTCTTTTTTTATATTATCATAAAATGGAAAGTTATGGAAGGGTATTGGGTGTTGGGTGTTGAATGATATTTCTTAGATTTTTAAAGAACATCAGTTCAGACGGACAATCCGGTTCCTGTCTCTATTGTAAAAATTATCTTGCTGCCACATCGAAAATCTGTAATGAAGATTTTTTATCTCTCATGAAGGAACCGGGGATAGATTATAAGAAAGATATCCATACATTTCATATTGCAGAAATTGAAAAGGAGGAACGGGTAATGACAAAATATGTAATCATAGGAAACGGAGCGGCAGGAGCTTCTGCTGCGGCAAAAATAAGAAAACTCGATAAAGAAGGGACTATCGATGTCTTTACAAAAGAAAATGTTCCCTACTACTACCGCCCGAAATTAATAGACTATCTTGCAAAAGAAGTGCCTTTTGAGAAATGTATTCTTTCAGGGGAAAAATGGTTCGCCGAAAACAGGGTAAATCTTCATATGAATACGGAAATAGTTTCGATAAACTCTGAAAAAAATGAAGTTTTTACAAAAGAGGGGAAAATTTTTGTCTATGACAGACTGCTTCTTGCAGTGGGAGCGAACTGTTTTGTACCTCCCATACCGGGAGCAGATTCAAAGAAAGTTTTTACGGTAAAAGACAAACATGATACGGACAGGATAATGGAACTGGCTACATCATCCACTTCAGCCATACTCATAGGAGGAGGGCTCCTGGGACTTGAAACAGGTAACAGTTTGAGGAAACTGGGACTTAAAGTAAAGGTAGTGGAATTTTTCCCCAGACTTCTTCCAAGACAGCTGGATATAGAAGGGGCAGCTATGCTGGAAAAACAACTTGTTTCTATGGGATTTGAATTTTATCTCGGCAAAACATCGGAAAAGATCGAAAGTTCTGGCGACATGATGAAACTTACTCTGAAATCGGAAGAAATTCTGGAAGGAGATTTTATCATTATATCTGCAGGAGTAAGGCCTGATCTAAAACTTGCTGCAGGTATTAAAGTGAATAAAGGCATTGTCGTAGATAATTATATGAAAACCAGTGTGGAAAATATCTATGGTGCAGGAGATGCAATAGAGCATGACGGGAGACTTTACGGTATATGGCCACCGGCAAAAGAACAGGGAGAAATTGCAGGAGAAAACATGGTAAAACCTGGCAGCAAAGAATATAAAGGTACCTTATTCTCTCATAAATTAAAGGTAGTGGGCATAGATCTGGTTTCCATGGGAGATATAGATACAGACGGCAAGCTTCAGTCTGAAGTTTATAAAGATGAAAAAACCTTTGTCTATAAAAAAGCAGTATTTGCTGACGGTAAACTTGCAGGTTGTATCATGCTTGGTAATATTGACGGAGAAAAACAGATTGCTAAAGCCATAAGTAATGGCAGTTCATTTGAAGAAGTTAAGAATTTTTTTGCCTAAACACCATATTCCCCCTGGCCTGTCAGGGGGAATATGGAGCCTGCAGGGAGGAATAAATATATGTCAAATACCACAAAAATCATACTTGTAGTAGTTATAGTCTTTGTAATCACAGTGGGATGTGCCGGCATTGCATTAATTGGCGGAGGAGCGGCATATTATTATTATATGCCGGAACAATGGCTCATCAGTGGAGACAAATTATATGAGCAGGGTAAGTACGATGAAGCAATCAACTATTATGATAAGGTTCTGAGTATTCAAAGCAAATCCGATAAAGCACTGGGTAAAAAGGGATTGTCTTTATACTATCTTGAAAAAGATGATGATGCTCTGAAGTGTTATGACAGAGCTCTTGAAATCAATCCTGAACATTCAGACAGCTGGTATGGTAAAGGCCTGCTCCTGAACGATAAAGAAAAATATAAGGACGCTATTAAATGCTATGATAAAGCCCTTGATTTCAATCCGTCTCATAAAGAGGCATTAAACAGAAAAGGACTTGCTTTATATTATCAAAAAAAATATACGGAAGCTCTCAAATGTTACGAGAAAGTTCTGGAGATTGATCAGAAATATGCTGATACATGGAATAATAAAGGTCTTGTTCTGAGCGAACAGAAAAAATATAAACAGGCTATTGAATGTTACGATAAGGCAGTGGAACTGGAGCCTGACCATTATATTGCGTGGAATAACAGAGCCTATACCCTGTATGACATGAAAAAATATGAAGAATCCCTTAAATCATGTGAGAAAGCAACAGATATTAATCCGAAATATTCCAGTGCATGGTATAATAAAGGTTATGCGTTACATGCCCTGAAAAAATATAATGAAGCCATTGATGCATACGATATAACATTGAAACTGGATAGTAAAAATGAAAATGCCTGGAACAGCAAAGGATTATGTTTATATGCCCTGAAAAAATATGATGATGCTCTGGAATGCTATGATAATGCTCTGAATATCGATAATAACTTATATGTTGTATGGGATAACAGGGGAATCTGTCTCAGTGCTCAGAAAAAGTACAAAGAGGCTATCAAATCTTACAATAAAGCCATTGCTATTAACTCTGAATACAGCGAAGCATTCTACGATAAAGGATGGGCATTATATCATCTGAAACAATATAATGATGCCCTGAAATGTTTCAGTAAAACTCTTTCAATAAAAAGAGATGATTACCTGGCCTGGTATAGCAAAGGATATGTTCTCTACGACTTAAAAAAATATACAGAATCTGTGAAATGTTATGATAAAGCAATAAAAATTTCACCTGATTATTTTGATGCATGGGCAGAAAAAGGAGCTTCCTTACACAGACTGAAAAAATATAAAGAAGCTATTAAATGTTTCGATAAAGCCATAAAAATAAATTCACAGTCTGCATATGTATGGTATTATAAAGGTATGTCTTTATATGCTATAAAGAATTACAGTGAAGCAGCCATATGTGCGAAGAAGGCACTCGCTCTGGAACCTGATTATGAATATGCAAAAGAATTAAAAAAAGCATGTAGCGGCAAATAGTGGTATGAAACTGATAGAACTCACTCAGTTTTTACTCAGAGGTGTTTCTCCTGCCATTATGATAGCTTTCATAATGAGTCATCTCATGTTTGAAGGAGATATATTTACCCGCAGGACTGACTGGAAAGATAAAATTCATCTCATCCTTGTCTTTGGATTGATCTCCAGTGTAGGTTCTTTTTTTGCCATCTATGAGAAGCAAATTTATCTTGACACATCTGTTCTTGTTGTTATTGTAGCCGGTCTTAAAGGTGGCATCATTGTAGGACTCGGCTCCGGTGTAATAGGAGCGATTTTCAGGCTCGTAACCTTTCCGCCATCGGAAAAATTTATTATAGTAACAGTCATAGCAGGTCTGATAGGCGGAATAGCAGGCCTGTTCTCCGTCAGAAAAGACAGGCGAGAAATATCTATGGTACAGGGTTTTCTCGTAGGAGCTTTTACAGGGGTTATGCAGACATTTATTGTTCCATGGGCAAATCCTGAAATATTTGTGAGGAAAAGATTTCTATTGTTAATTACAGTGCCTTTTCTTTTAGTTAACGGTGCTGCCGTATGTATGTATCTGTTTATTATGAAAACCCTTCAGGAAAAAAAAGAAAAACAAAAAATGGAAGAACTGAATGCAAAAGCCCAGTTAAAACTACTCCAGTCTCAGATTAAACCACATTTTTTATTCAATGCCCTCAATACAATAGCATCTTTCAGCAGAAAAAATCCGGAAAAAACGAGAGAACTCATACAGAATCTTTCAGAATTTCTGAGGGTTACCCTTAAAACTGCACAGACAAGTATTTCTATCGAAGAAGAACTGGAAAACCTGGAATTTTATCTGGAAATAGAAAAAGCCCGTTTCGGAGATAAACTTGAATTTATTCAGGACATAGACAGGAACTGTTTAAAATTTAAAATACCTTTTATGGCCATTCAACCTGTTATTGAAAATTCTATTAAACATGGTTTTCATGACGACGGAAGGACACTTGTTATAAAGCTAACGATTACATCAAAAGAAAAAAACATATTTATAGAAATAGAAGATAATGGCAGAGGAATAAATCCTGAACGATTAAAAGAAATATTAAATATTGATAAAGAATCTGAATCTATAGGACTTCAGAATATTATAAAAAGAATAAAAGCTATGTTTAAAGAAAAAGCAACTATAGAAATAAAGAGTGAACCAGATAAAGGAACGAAAGTGGAAATACTGGTAAGTGGTGCTCAGTAACTGCTTACCGGTTACCAATTTAAGGGGGTGAGTATTTATTTACACAGCCATAGTAGTAGACGATGAAAGTCCTGCCAGAGAGGAACTTATTACCCTTATAAATGAAGGAAGTGAAGATATAGAAATTATCGGAGAAGCATCATCAGGACTCAGTGCTCTTCGACTTATAGCAGAGAAAAAACCTGACATAGTGTTTCTAGATATTCAAATGCCCGGCATTGACGGACTCGAACTGGCAAGAGAAATTACTTTTATGGAAGAGAAACCTGTCATAGTTTTTGTTACTGCCTATGACGAATATGCCATAAAAGCTTTTGAACTTGCTGCCACTGATTATATACTGAAACCTGCCCATCCTAAAAGATTAAAAAAAACACTGGAAAGAGTTATTTCTATAACAGGGGAAAAAGCAGACAGAGACAGAACTGTGGAAAAACTATTTACAGTTTCCTGCCAGTCGAAACTGACCAGAATAATAGCCCGGAGAAAAGGTAAAGAGAATCGTATTCTCGTTGATATTCAGGATATACTTTATTTCTATGCCAGAGGAAGGGACTGTTTTTTAGTAACAGAAGGAGAAGAATTTGACGTAAAATACAATCTGAAAGAACTTGAAGAAAGACTTGATAAAATTTTTGTAAGATGTCATAAAAGTTTTCTTGTTAATATCAATCATATAGGAGAGATTATTCCCTGGTTTACCGGTTCTTATATGATAAAAATGAATGACAGGCAAAAAAGCGAAGTTCCTGTAAGCAGGAAATATGCAAAAGATTTTAAAGATTCTGTGGGATGGACTTAATTCCATTTATTTAATTGCTTCAAATAGCTTTTTTTAGGATTTATCATATATTCAATTTCTGCTTCAACTTTTTTCAGGATAATCTGTTCAACAGTTCCTTTATCGGTTTTAATAAGTTTTGCAGGGGCTCTGTAAAAATCCTGGCCACAGTTAAAACAGTGAAAAAAAGCAAAATCTCCTTCCCTGCTTACATACTTTGCCATCATATTTTCAAGTGGCCACTCACATCTCGGACAGATATTATTTGATTTTTTATAAAATTTCTTTCTGAAAAAACTCATTTTATTACCTCACTGTAATATTTCAATTATACAGTGTATTTAATTAAATGCCCCTCTATTTATCATCGTCAATTTCCCATAATTCTTTAGGTTTTATAGGAATGAGATAATCTTCTATATTCACCTGATTGGCCATAGCTTCATTTAAATGGTTTTGCAGACATTCACTGAAAGACTGACCTGTATGATTGGAGTAAAGGGCATCTGCAAAATATCTGGCTAAAGAGACAGTCCTGAGCCATTTATAAGATGTATCATGATAACTCTGTCCTCTGGGAATAGTATCTGTCGTAAGGACTTCAATATTTGCGTCGTAAAATTTCTTTTCAGCAGGTATGCCTTTCTTATCTGTGCTGAAAAGTCCATGAGTGCAACAGGCAAAAACCTTTTTTGCTCCTTCTTCCCAGAGAAGATTTGCTCCGTTCAGGACAGAACTGCCTGTATCTATTATATCATCTATCATTATAGCATATTTATTTCTTACATTTCCTATAAGCTGCAAAGATTCTGTTTTACCTGTTTCATCATAAAATCTTCTTTTTTCTATAATAGCACAGGTTGTGCCCAGTCTTTCAGCAAAGAAACGGGCTCTTGCAGCACCTCCCGTATCGGGGGATACCACTACCAGTTCATTTACATCTACACTTCTCAATATGGCATGATTCTTATAATAAAGCAGAAACAGAGGTAATGCTCTTACATTATCGACAGGAACGTCGGCGAACCCCTGTGCTGCATCTGTATGCATTTCCGCAGTCACTATACGGTTAAAATATTTTCCTCCTGATGTTGCCAGAAGATCAAATATAAGTTTTGCAGAAATAGGTTCTCTCCCTTTTGTTTTTTTATCCTGCCTCTGAAAAGGTAAAAAACTCCAGTAATTGATAATACTATGGGCACCTGCCCTTTTCAGTGCATCA
This sequence comes from uncultured Synergistia bacterium, assembly GCA_964431735.1. Classification (GTDB taxonomy): domain Bacteria; phylum Vulcanimicrobiota; class SpSt-956; order SpSt-956; family JAKJGF01; genus CALARM01. The sequence goes on from CAYSLJ010000063.1 coordinate 33,901, forward strand.
TTTATAACAAATACTTCAAAAAAATCTTTGAATATATTTTTATTTTTTCCCAGAATTATTGATTGAAAAACATGAACTGCCTTTTTTCTCAAGTTCACATTTAATCTTGCACTCAATTCACCATTCGGGAAATCAATTATATCTACTTCCCCCAGGGTCAGATCCGGAACAGGACAATCTTTTAACGTTGAAAATTCTTTTACTACTTTTTGAGCGAATTGCTTTCCCGCTCTTCCTGCAATTACAACTAAATCATTGTGTTTAGTCATAGAACCTCCTCGATATTACCTTATTTATCAACAGGCAGATAAACTGTAAAATCCGTACCCCTTCCCTGTTCACTCTGTATATTTATTTCACCGCCATGACCTTTTATTATATCGTAGGCAATTGTAATGCCCATACCTATACCGGTAGACCAGTCAATTTCATCTTTATTTAAAAGTTTTGTTGTAAAAAACGGCTCATATATTTTATCCTGATATTCAAACCCGATACCTTCTCCAGTATCTGAAAAAGTTATTTCTATCTTATCTTCTTTCAGACTGGTAGCTACAATAATTTTCTTCACAGAACCGGTGAGAGATGCACAGGCATTAATCAATATGTTAAAAAGAGCTTCCCTGAGCTTAAATTTATCTACTGTAATTTCCGGCACATCTCCATAAGACTTTTTAAGATCTATACCATCTTTGATTAATTTCTTTTCAATAATTACAAGTATTTCGTCTATAAAATCATTTATATTTATCTGGCATGGCTCCATCTCTGCTCTTCTGCTGAAATTCAGGATACTTTTGGTAAGTCTGCTACCTCTTTCACTGCTGCTAACTATACCGTTGAAAGCTTTATTTCTTATCGTTTCATCTTTTTCTATCAAACCAAGCTGGGCCCAGTTTTTTGTTACAGTAAGTATATTATTGAATTCATGTGCCACATAACTGGTCAATTTACCTATAATTGCCATTTTATGAGCTTTTATAATTCTATCTCTGAGAGTATCATTATTGGCATATTTAAAATAATCTTCCAGATCAGTCATGAACTTCTCTTCTATTGCATCAAAAAAGGTTACCATGTTTATGTAGACTTTATTAATATCTTCTTCCGGCACATGTTTCAAACACATGTCCAGGAATACATTTCTGATTATTTTTAATCCTTTGAGGGCTTTTTTGAAGGGAATACTGTCTCTATGAGTCTTTTTTGTCTGAATGAAATAATATAAACGGGGAATATTATCGGTACCGGCGTGAGTTAAACCTTCGATTAATTCGTTTATAAAAAACGGCAGAGGCGAATAAATCTCGACAAGATCAGGATAAATGGAAGCTTCAAATTCTTCCACGATTTTCTTTAGAAAATCCTTTTTTGACTCTTTTACTATATTTTCTATAGAATAAGAAAAAGTCATAAAGCTAACTCCCGCACGTTATATAATCATAATATTACACACATAACTTTAAAACCCTTCTTAAATTTTTTAAAAATCCATAATTAAGAAGGAATGAATAGTGAGTAGTGTGAATAGTGAGTAGTGAATAGTGAGTATAAAACCCACTCACTACTCACCACTCACTACTCACTATTTATAGTTTTTTGGATACTCTTTTACCTGTTCCGGTACTAAGTTATAAAATAGACTATAATTTATTTTAACGGAGGAAAACATGGAAAAAATAAAGACCATAAATAGAAACAGAGGTCAGACATATCTCGGAGAAAAAGGTTTAATAGCTCTAATAACACTCCTGAGTGCCTTCATACCACTGTCTACCGACCTTTATCTTCCTGCCCTGCCGGGTATGGCAAAATATTTTAATGTTCCGGTAAACCAGGCCAATCTCACTCTTATATTATTTATGGCTTTCTTTGGTCTGGGCATGCTGATATGGGGGCCATTAAGCGACAGATACGGCCGTAAGCCTGTACTGATTGCAGGTCTCAGTCTCTATATAATTGCAAGCCTTTCATGCATCTATGCAGGTACAATTTATCAACTCATTATGTGCCGTATTTTTCAGGCTCTCGGAGGAGGAGCGGCTTCTGCTGTAGCGACAGCTATGGTAAAGGATGTTTACCGTGGCAGACAGCGTGAAACTGCACTGGCAATGGTTCAGTCCATGGTTGTAATATCACCGGCAGTGGCTCCGGTCATTGGCGGTATGATCCTGGAATTTACATCATGGCGCGGTGTATTTCTCCTTCTGGCTGCCATAGGTGCTATGGCAATGGCAGGTGCTGTTATGATGAAAGAAACAATAGAGAAGCGCCACATGGGAACAATAGGGGAAACAATAGGGAGGCTCGGTTCTGTATTAAAAAACCCTGGTTTTACATCTCTGCTTATAGTGTTTTCCCTGTCAGGTATTCCTTTTATGGCTTTTCTCGCATCATCATCTTACATATATATAGATGGTTTCAGACTGAGTGCCCGGACATACGGCTATTATTTTACGGCAAATGCAATCGGGTTACTGGTCGGCCCCATATTATATTTATATCTGTCAAAAAAAATCGGACGTTCTTCAATTATTATTGTCTGTTTTTTGCTGGTAGCCATAAGCGGATTACTTATCTGCACTTTTGGCAGTCTGAAACCGTGGATATTTGCCATATCACTCCTGCCATCCACTCTGGCAGGAAGTTGTATCCGTCCCCCCGGTGTGAATCTGATGCTGGAACAGCAGCAGGAAGATACAGGCTCAGTTGTATCACTGATAGGTTGCACCGGCATATGCACGGGCAGTATCGGGATGATGCTGATTTCTCTTAACTGGAGTAATCTTATTTTAGCCCTGGGAACTATAACAATAATCATACCACTGATATGTGAAGCAATATGGCTGAGTATTTTTCAGAAGCCTTTCATAAAGCAAATTCCTGACACGGCCGGATAAATTATTTAGATAAACTGCTTCTACATAATTTTCATCTAAAGCTTTATTTTTGACCGGGATTTATATGAGAATCGTCACGCGTAACGCGTGACGGGAGGAACAAATTCTCATATTTCGTTGTGACCGAACAGGTCATGGTCATGTTCAGGATTATAGTGTAGTTCACAACAAATTACAGATAATCCTCGCGTCACGCGTCACGAAGCACTTAATTTCTAATAAGTTATGAAACTAACTATAAAGAATTACCTGGATTAGAAATTTCAAGTAACGTAATTCTAGAGTAGTTCTAAAAAATTTTGTCCTAAAGTTTCTCTACATACTCGCAACAGGTAAATAGCTACTTAATCTTTTTCGGACATTATTTTTTGTACTTAGAGCCTATCCGAAAAGTCATCAAATACCTTCCGGTGTGTGAGGCTCTT
>CAYSLJ010000064.1:0-172 GCA_964431735.1 uncultured Synergistia bacterium
TCTTCTTCGATTCTCTTCTGCTCTTCTTCTTCGATTCTCTTCTGCTCTTCTTCTTTCTTCTTTTCCTCTTTTTTCTTTTTCTTTTTCTTTTTCTTACCTTCTTTATCTTCTTCCAGTCTCTTTTTTTCTTCTTCTGCCTTCTTGAGTTCTTCTTCTTCCAGTCTCTTTTTTT
>CAYSLJ010000064.1:272-37037 GCA_964431735.1 uncultured Synergistia bacterium
CTTCTTCTGCTTTTTTGAGTTCTTCTTCTTCCAGTCTCTTTTTTTCTTCTTCTGCTTTTTTGAGTTCTTCTTCTTCCAGTCTCTTTTTTTCTTCTTCTGCCTTCTTCAGTTCTTCTCCAATATCTTCTTCTATATTTTCATCAGCTTCATTTTTAAAAGCTTCTAAATCTTCAGCAGATATTTGATATTTAAATATTCTTCTATATTTTACTTTTTTAGCTTTTAATTTTCCTGACTTTATATATTTGTTAATAGTTGCCCTACTTTTACCTAACTCTTTTGCTGCTTCATTAATTTCATAATAATCTTTTTTCATAAATTTATCCTTTCAACTTTGTAATTATATTCAAAGTTATTTTATTGTCAGGCCAGGTAAGATTTACATGCCTTTACAATTTTTACAAAGGATTCAGCCTTTAGACTGGCTCCTCCGACCAGTCCTCCGTCAATATTTTTCTGCATAATAAGTTCTGACATATTATCAGGTTTTACACTTCCGCCGTATTGTATTCTAATATTATTGGATATATCAGTATTATATAAATCAGAAATAAGTTTTCTTACATAAATATGAACTTCTTCAGCCTGTTCAGGCGTTGCCGTATCACCTGTTCCAATAGCCCATACAGGTTCATATGCTATAGTTATATTTAATATGTCATTCATAGAGATTTCTTTCAGGCTTCCTGTCATCTGTTTCTTTATTATTTCTTCTGTATGTCCTGCTTTTCTTTCTTCCTTTGTTTCTCCTATGCACACAACGGGAAGTAATCCTATGGAAAGAGCTTTTTTAAGTTTTTTATTTATTATTTCGTCACTTTCTTGAGGTTCCCCTCTTCTTCTCTCAGAATGCCCGAGTAAAACATATGTGCAGCCTGCATCTAATAACATTTTCCCTGATACCTCACCGGTGAAAGCACCTTCATCTTCCCAGTGCATATTTTGAGCAGCTAATTTTATTGTGGAATTTTTTATTATTTCTCCGACTTTTTCTAACATAGTAAAAGGAGGACAAATAAATACATCACATTCAGTGAGATTTTGCAAACTATTTACCAGATCCTTAGCTACATTAACTCCTTCAGAGATAGTTTTATACATTTTCCAGTTTCCGCCAATAATAGGTTTACGCACAGTATCTCCTCCTTTAAATAAACGGTTCATTAATTTTCAAAAATTCCTCTATAAATTCTCTAAAAAAAAATCTTTCCCTTCTTAATTTTTTTTCAAATTCCTAATATTTTATTATAATTTAAGCACTTGAAGACTGTGAGTAAAAAGTGTAAAATAAATAAATCATTTACTGACCTGAGCATAATATATGTATTATTTATGTTTATCTCGGTAATTAATGGAAACCTGTCACGCGTCACGCGTTACGCGTAACGAGCAAAAAGAAAGGTTAATTTTTTATGTTTTTAGATGTATTTAAAAACCTCTTTTCTCAAAAGTCGAAACAAATAGAAGAATACGAGCCTCTTAAATATGATGTGGAAAAAGAACTTGAAAAATACCAGAATATGCTTGAACGTGGTGAATTGAATGATATTTCTAATTACCGTCTTGGAAAAATTTATCAGCATAAAGGGGAATTAAAACTGGCAATTCAGAGCTATAATAAAGTTCTTCATAGTAATCCTTCAGATGGGAGAACTCATTACAATCTTGCTATGATATTTTTTGAAGAAAATAAGTTCACTGAAGCTCTGGAACAATTTAAGAAAGCTGTAAAATATGATGGCCGTAATCCGAATGTTTATAACGGCCTTGGTAATACATATCTTAAACTGGGTCATTTTGATAAAGCCTTAATTTCTTACAAAAATTCGCTAAAACTGGATAAAGATAATATACATGCTAAACTGGGAACAGGTCATGTTTATTTTGAAAAAAAAGAATATGATAAGGCTCTTGAGGTATATAGAAAAGTCATAAAAAGAAAAGCTTCACCTGAAGCTTATATTAATACAGGAAATATTTATGCTTCTCAGGGGAAAATTTCTTCTGCTATAGAAGAATACAATAAAGCTTTGAGCATTTCCCCTGATGATAAAAAGGCCTATTATAATCTTGGACTTGCTTATTCAGAACTCCATGATTTTTATAAGGCAATTGAATTTTATAAAAAAGCTCTGTCTATAGATCCAAATTTTGCTATGGCAAGTTTAAGTCTTGGTATAGCTTATTTTAATCAGGAAAATTATGAAGATGCAGAAATTCAGTTGGAAAAAACCATACGACTGGATAATAAAAATGCCTGGGCTTATTATAATCTTGCCTGGACATATTATAAACAGGGGAAATTTGAAAAATCTATAATGATGTTTCGATATGGAATGAAGCTTGTGCCCAAAGATACATGGACTCATTATAATCTTGGCTGGGTCTGTGCTGTGCAGGGGAAGATAGATGAACTGGAAAAGAAATATAAAAAAGATATAGAAACCAGGCCTGATAATGCAAGAGCTTATAACAGTCTCGGTAATATATATGCCAATCAGAACAGATTTGAAGATGCTATAGAAGCTTTTGAGAATGCCATAAAAATTGATCCCGGTTATTATTGGGCTTATAATAACATGGCATGGACCTATTCGAAAGAACACAGGTTTACAGAAGCTATAGTTTATTATGAAAAAGCTCTTGGTTTGAAACCTGATTTTGCTATAGCACATAATAACCTCGGTGTTGCCTATGCCGGACAGGGCAGGTTTGAAGATGCTATAGAAGCTTTCGAAAGAGCAAATACTCTTGATCCGCAGTATACACTATCTCTTTATAATCTGGGTCATATGTATATGAAAACAGATAAAATCGAAAATGCATGGGAAATTTTTCATATAGCAGTCCATATGGATATTACTTTTGTAGAAGCACATATTATGCTGGTATACTGTACTTTCAGATTAAACAGGCTGGATGAAATTATACTTTATTATAAAGATAAACTGAAAGAATATAAAAAAGAAAATACGATACATCTTGCCCTTGGAATATGCTATTATTATAAAAATGATCTTGAAAATGCCCTTTTACATTTAAAAGAATCTATTACATTGAGACCTATTGTTTTCCCGTCTTTAAGATTTTATCTTGCACAGGTTTATTATTGCACCGGAGATATTGATAAATGTTTGAGGGAACTTGATAGAGCTATGAAAAAAGACCCTGAAAGAGCAGAAATTTACTATAACAGAGGGTATTATCTCAGGCAAAAACAGGAATTTGAAGAGGCAAAAAAAGCTTTTCAGAAGGCCAGTACACTTTCCCCTTATTCTCTGGCATCTTTCTGTTCTCTCGCATATATTGCCTGCGATGAAGGCAGACTGGAAGAAGGGGAAAGTTATGCAAAAGCAGCACTCCAGGAATATAAAAGCCTTGATGATGCTTATTATTTGCTCGGTTTAATAGAAGAAAAAAAAGGTAATAAAGATAAAGCTCTATCTCTATATAAAGAAGCTCTTTGTATAGATCCTGCCAATATAGATGCGAGAAGATCGATTGATAACATCACAGGAAAAGTATCCTGACAATGTCACATTTAATAAAATAGCAATTAGCTGTTAGTTTTCAGTTGATGATTAAAGCTAATCGCTAACAGCTAATAGCTATACTCAAATCTGTTAATAAGTGCACCAGTAAATAATTATAATACTCTTATAATTACTTAATTTTACAGTAAATATTCTGATGTCATTATTTATGCGCAAGAGTATAAGTATCGTAACAGGTAAATTGGTACCCAAAAAAATATGGAACACGCTCCTGTCCCAGTCCGGGTTCTTCCGGAAAAGATATGTAAAGGTATAATAATAATGCGATAAAAAACTGTCTTCTGACTGCTGATAGCAGAATGATTACAATAAAATTTTCTAAAAGTTAACATAATTTTAAAAAATATCTTCTTTACATATTTTTTTTTCAGGTTATAATATTATATAGTCAATCCTCACGTAAGGTGTCGTAATTTTTATAAGAATCAGTTCTATTTAATATTCCCCGGGAGGTAAAAGAAATGGTTGAATCAATAAATAAATCTTCAAATATAATCAATCAACCTCAGATTTCTGAAGTAAGAGAGAAAATAATAGTTGAACCAAAAGATTCTTTGAATATACAAAATCCATCTTCCTGCAATGAACAAAACATTGTGAAACTTTCACCTGAAAAAATAGAAGAAGTGAAAAAGCATATGGAAGAAGAAGGGTTTGTATTTGATCAGGACGGATTTGCATCAGCTATAATTTATTCTGCCGGTATAGAGCATAAACTATGTGATGCAGAAAAGGCTGTTCTTATGATGGGAGGAAAATTTACAGGTTCTCTCTGGTTGATCAATGCTTTTAAGGCAGATATTACTCCTTCCGTATATTCTTATCTGAAAGATAATATGACCGGCTATGCACCAAGTCCTGACAGACAGTTTAAATCATTAATAAAACCTTTGCTTTTCTGTACTCCTGATGAATAATTTTGTTCAGGTTATGTTTATTCAGTAACATGTAATGCTGTCTGTTATTGGTCATATGTTGCTATTCTCTTCTCAAGGCATATAAAAAATCTTATTTATCACCTTGACTTTCTACTACTAACTTCTTATACTTAGAAATAATCCAATTTTTGTATTTATATAGAAAGGAAGTAATTATGGAAAAATTAACAGAGTATCCTTACACATTTAAAGTTGCCGGTGAAACTGTAGAAGTTCATAAGAGTATGGTAAGAAAGATTACCACTGAAGGAATAGAGCAGAAGGTATCTTTAGACGGTTCTGTAATAGGTGTTTCATATTCAAATGAAAATAATGATTATGTTATAGCCATTCAGTACCCGGTAGGAATTTATATGATTACTAAAAAATATGGCTGGTTAGGGCCTTTCGATAGTGCAGAAGAAATTTCTTATGACGTAGAATCAGGGATTCCTGTACTTAAAGGCAAAAGAGAAGGTAAACTGGGACTTTATCAGTTATAAGTCAGGTAATAGAAAACAGGCAAAAGGCAATATACGCATTTTGCCTGTTATCATGTTGATTATCAATAAAGGAGATATATGAAATGCCATTTAATCTTAAAGGTAGAAATCTGATTACTCTTAACGATTACACACCTCAGGAAATAAATTTTCTTATTGATCTTGCAGCAAAATTAAAATCAGATAAATATGCTGGAATATACGGTAGAAATCTGGAAAATAAGAATATTGCCCTTATATTCGAAAAACCTTCTACCCGTACAAGATGTGCTTTTGTTGTCGCCTGTGTGGATGAAGGTGCCCATCCTGAATATCTTGGAAAAGATGATCTCCAGTTCGGGAAAAAAGAAACGGTGAAAGACAGTGCCAGAGTTCTTGGCCGTATGTTTGACGGAATTCAGTTTCGCGGTTTTAAACACAGTACTGTTGAAATTCTTGGCAAATATTCAGGTGTTCCTGTATGGAACGGTCTTACCGATCTGTTTCACCCGACACAGGTAATGGCTGATTTCCTTACAGTTAAGGAGAATTTTTCAACCTTAAAAGGGCTTACCTTTGCATTCTGCGGAGACGGAAGAAATAATGTGGCAAATTCCCTTCTTATAGGAGCTGCGAAATGTGGAATGGATTTCAGAATTGTAGCACCAAAAGAACTTTATCCTGATAAAGTTCTTGTTGACCTGGCAAAAGAATTTGCAAAAGATAGCGGAGCAAAAATTTCCTTGCACAGTGATGTAAGCAAAGGAGTAAAAGATGCCCATGTAATTTATACAGATGTATGGGCATCCATGGGAGAAGAAGATAAAATACTTGAACGTATAAAACTCCTGAAGCCCTATCAGGTAAATATGGATATGATAAATAAAGCAGATAAAGATGTAATTTTCCTCCACTGTTTACCTGCATTTCATAATACAGATACTGATCTTTCGGCAAAATACCCTGATATATGTGAGGTTACGGAAGAAGTATTTGAAAGCAAATATAACAAATCCCTTGATGAGGCGGAAAACAGGGTTCATACTATAAAAGCTGTCATGGTTGCCACACTGGGGAAATAACAGTATATTCACCGGCAACGAGTGAATGGTGATGAATGAAAACTCACAGAACACTCGTTGCCTTTCTTTTCCTACAGAGCCCGGCCAAGGGACAGGAGTGAGTGCCATATTTTTTTTTACCAATTTACCTGTTGCGGTACTAAGAGACTGTAAGAAAATAACCCTGGCAAATTATTAGAATGGTTATCATCCTCGCGTCACGCGTTACGCGTTACGCGTCACGATATAGACTGTAAATATGATGACGTTATTTCTTGACAACCCCTTATTGGGAGCGGTACTTAGAGCATATCCTAAAAGTCGTTCCATAATTTTTCATTAAAAAATTCTTCCGATAAAAAATTCTTCTGATAAATCTATAATCCTCCTAAAAGAAACCCTCTTTTACAGACATTTATCATAAAGAACGAAATTTGGAATTTAGAGTTACTTACTGTTTTTAACGCAATCGCTATAAAGATAATCTCTTTTCTGATATAATATATTGAGTAGAAGATAAATATGAAAAGTGCATATTATGCTTTACACATTACGATATCATTGTGTATGGATAGTTATGAAACGTATTACTTCTTAATCAGATATGGCAATCTACTAAATCTATATAGAAGATTAATAAATCGGTGAATGAAAAATGGGCTTGTTTGAATTTTTTAGTGCTATTTTTGAAATCTTTGATCCGGATATAAGAAAATTGTTATTCAGAAATGATATAAACGGACTTATAAAGGCTCTGAATTACAGAAAGAGCAGAGTCAGAGAAAATGCTGCATGGGCTCTCGGAAAATCAGGTGATGCAAAATCAGTAGAACCTCTTATAAAAGTGTTAAATGACAGTGATACCTGTGTTCAATATCAGGCAATGGAATCCCTTGTGAAAATAGGAGAATCTTCTGTTGAAGCACTTATAAAATCCTTAACCAATGAAGATCCTGTAGTAAGAAGTAGAGTTGCTGCAGTTCTCGGTAATATAGGTACCAGGCAGGCAGTAGAGTCTCTCATTGAGGCTTTAAATGACAGAGATGTCTCTGTAAGGAGAGAATCTGCAGAAGCTCTTGGAAGATTAAAAGATAAAAAGGCTGTCGAGCCTCTATATAAAGTTCTTGAAGATGAAGACACTGATGTCAGGCGAAGCGCTGCTATATCTCTCGGAATAATGGGTGATAAGAGGTCTGTCACCCCCCTTGTTGAAGCCCTCTCTGATAAAGACTGGTACCGGAGGCATAAAGCAGCAGAAATTCTGGGAGAACTGAGAGATAAAAGAGCAGTAAAACCTCTTATACAAACTCTATGTGATCAGGATTGGACTGTTTGCTGCTCCTGTGCAAAAGCACTGGGAAAATTGAGAGATATAAGTTCAGTAGAACCTCTTATTCAGGCCATGAAGTCAGAAGAAAGATCTGTCAGAAGAGATACCGCAGAAGCTCTCGGTGAAATAGGAAATAAAATGGCAATTGATGCCATCAGGGAAGCGTTAAATGATAAAGTCTGGGTCGTAAGGGATAAAGCAGCAGAAGCCATAAAGAAGATAATCTCTTAAATGGTATGAGAAAAATTAAGAGTTGTTTAATATTCTATACTTTTGCACTTTTTTATAATTTCCTTGTTTTAATCTTCCCGACCCAACACATGAAAATTGAATAGATTATTTTTTTATAGTTTTTAAAATCTGCAAAAGTATAGTAATATTTATAAATTTCCTTTTAATCTGACATTACATGTGACACATTCCAGGGGACTGTTGTCTTCTGTCAGGGTCGCAGGAGATGCACATTTTTTACAAAAAAGTTTCCTGCATACAGGGCAATATCCGTAATCTTTTGCCTCTATAACGATTGTACTTTTTGACATGATAATAAGCTTTCCGCACTTTGAGCATGTCCCTTTTTTAGTATTTTCCGAAAATAAACCCATAATACTATCCAGTATACCCATTGATAAGCTCCCTTCCAATTTTTAGCAATGTTATAATATTTATATGAGTTTTTACAAAATCTATTATATTTTCTATATGTTACATGGATATTATATAATAAAGGTTTGTAAAGAACAATGGGTATTTCTTTATTTTACAAAAAAAATTTATAAATATAAATCACTCCGACAATTTTGCTTAATATCATTTTTTCATAAATTTCTTACAATCTGAAATTTTCTTTTTCACTTCTTCATTATCGGGATTTATGTTTAAATATTTTTGAAAATATTCTATTGCTTCTTTATATTTTCCTGTAGAACTGGCATTTATACCGGCGTAATAGAAATATTTATCATTGGGGTTCGGATTTACTTCTATACTTTTTTTGAAATGGAGGAAAGCTTCTTCCTTACGTCCTGTCTCCTCAAGGGCTTTTGCATACCAGTAATGTCCTGTAGATTTACTTCCGCGCGGAGTAAGGTCGAGTCCTTTCTTTACAATGGCCAGACCCTTTTCTTTTTCACCGTGGTTTATATACCAGAACCCCAGGTTGATATGGGCAAGGTAATAACGGGGATATTTTTTCACAGTTTTTTCATAATAATATTTTGCTTTGTTACTATCGACCTTCAGATAGGACACACCGAGATTTAGATATCCTATTTCATTTGTTCCGTATTTTACACTCTGGCTGTTAAAACTTATAGCATCTTTCCAGTGAGTGTTCATAACATAACTTGTTATACCGAAATAGAGCGATATTACTGTAACAATGGCAACTGCAATTTTACGATTTTTTACATAACGGAATACAAGTAATGAGACAACCAGTGTCAGATAGGGAAGAGAAGGATACATCCATCTGTCTGCTATATATTGAAAAAGCGGAAAAATTGATGATGAAGGTATGAACATAGTCCAGTAAGCAGCTATAGAGAAAGACAGAAGAGGCAATTTTTTTTTCATATGCCATGCGAGAATAATTGTAAGAACAATAAAAATAAATCCGATAATCATCTTAATATCAGCCGGTGATGTTACCACTTCACAGTCAGGAAGTCCTCTTACAGGGAAGGGATAAATAAAATTTCTCATATAATAAAAAAGATGCATTTTAAACTGTGTCATAAGATAAAAGAGTCTCTCTTTCAGTGATGTTCCCATATAGGCGGCAGTTGTACCGTAAATTATTGTGCCGAACCTCACATAGAGCCATACGAAAAATACTGATAGCTGAAAAGCCAGAAATCTGGCCCATGTTTTCCACGAACGAATACTGCTTTTTGCCATGATAAGTTCGAATTCCAGTATTAAAAAAGGCACTATTAAAACCATTATTTTGGATAAAAGGGCAAGAAGAAAAAAGAATATTATAACTGCCCATTTAAGAGGTGTTTCTTTTGATTTTCTCATTTTTGTATAAATATAGAGACTAACTGCCAGAAAAGCCTGCATCATAATATTATCTCTTCCGCAGATATAATTTACACAGAAACCTGATATGGGATGTATTGAGAAAAGTAATACTCCGAAAAATGCTATGACTCTGTAAAAGGATTTGTCTTCAGAATTTTCACTGTTAAAAGTCAGCAGTTCGAAAAAGAGAAGATAGAGGAAAATTGATGCTCCTATATGGAAAAATAAGTTGTACATATGGTATCCCACAACATTATATCCCCATACTGCATAGGTAAGAGACAGGCTCAACGGCAGGAGAGGCCTGTAACTTATATTACCGGGTAATGTTCCTATTGTGGAAGGGTCTGTGAAATGACGCCATGCCGGATGTATATGCCTTATGGCAGGATTATTTACTACAGTATGAAAATCATCTAATTGATAGGCATTATGAAAGGTATTGCTGAAGACTATAATAGAGATAAGATAGATATAAACTATGTGAGTTACAGGAGAATAAAAAAGAAAATTTTTCATATCTTTGCCAGTGTTATTTTTTCTATTGTTTTAACTTTATCTTCTTTATACTCTACAATATCAAGGTCTTTAACAGTGCCCCTGATAAAAAAAATTTCCTGATTTAAGCTGTCTGCAAGAGATTTACATCTTTCAGGTGATATAGAATTACCTGCACCCATATGAGGTATAAACGGAATGTCAAGCCTGAGTTCAGGTAAGAGTAATCCGGTGTAAAGTCTGTCATGAAGTTTTACGATATGACTGTAACCTTCATCGGGGACGAGAAAAACATGGCTGTATTCATTAAAAGAATCCTTTACGATAACTGCGCATCTAATTATAAAATGAAATGCTTTAATATTTCCTGACATATTCTTTATATGTTTAATGAAAAGGTCAGGTTCCATATTGAAAACAGGAAATACTATTGTGAAGTGTGGACCGGCAACCTTATAATAAAGTTCATCATGTTCTTTTCTGATATTCTGAATCCATTCAAAATCTTTTTCTGATATGTCTGGATATGATAGTACAAGGAGTGACATACAATACCTCCGTAAATTATATTTATCGGGTGTTGAAGTGATTTTTTATTTTCGTCATATTTTAACAGAATTTAATAAATATTTCAACGAATATATCTCTGTGGTATAATACTGAGGTAAGCATAAATAATACATATATGCTCTCGTGACGCGTAACGCGTTACGCGTTACGCGGAGGAAAACGTTTATTAAATGCTTATGCCCATGTCAGTAATTATAATTACTGATATGAGCATAAATAATTAAAATCGTGAAGAGTGAAGTGTGAAGAGTGAAGGGAAAAAGGTTTTATTAAATATTAATGCTCAATTCAGTAAGAATAATAAAACGATTAGAGAAAGTTATGGAATATACTGATTTATTATCTGCAGAAGAAATTGAAACAGAAGGAAATTTTTCAAATTTTGATTTTGAATATTTCCAGGAATTTTACCGGAAATATTAGAGAAGGATTTTGTCATTAAGATGGGAACTATCTTTATGGAGGTGAATATAAATTTTCAATAAAAAATTATTTTTAATATTTTTATCAATACTGGCTTTAAATAACCCATGTTTTGCTCAGGAGAAAACAATTACTCCTTCCGGAAGTCTTCCTTATTTTTTTCTTATGGCCTTTCTCGGAGGGCTTATACTAAATCTCATGCCATGTGTATTACCTGTTGTTTCATTAAAAGTATTCAGTCTTATGAAATCTGCTGGTGAAGAAAAGGGAAGGATTTTAAAAGCAGGTCTTTCATTTACGGCAGGCGTTCTCTTCTCATTTGCAGTCCTTGCTCTGGTTGTGGTAATTCTTAAATCCATAGGCCAGTCTGTAGGATGGGGATTTCAGTTTCAGAGCCCTTATTTCGTCTTCTCTCTTGCTCTTGTAGTATATGTATTTAGCCTTTCTCTTTTTGATCTCTTTGAAATATCTCCACCTTCCGCGGAAAAAATAGATAAACTGGCACAGAAAGAGGGTTTTATAGGAGCTTTTTTCGAAGGAATTCTGGCTGTACTGCTTGCCACACCATGTTCAGCTCCATTCCTTGGAACTGCTCTGGGATTTGCTTTCATCCAGCCGGGATGGATTATTTTTACTGTTTTTCTTTTCATAGGCCTGGGACTTTCCACACCGTATCTTTTATTTACTGCAAATCCTGAATTAATGTCTTTACTGCCCAGGCCGGGGAACTGGATGTTGAAATTGAGAGCTGCTATGGGTTTTTTACTTATGGGCACTGTTTGTTGGCTTTTATGGGTACTTGGTAAACTGCTTAATTCTGATGCAGTAGTTTCCACTGTCGTATTTTTCCTTTTTATTGCCATATCCCTCTGGGTTTTAGGATTTATTGAATATAAAACTTCAACCCTCAGAAGATGGATTGTTCGCTTTATATCACTCGTTCTTATTATAACCGGTTTCTGGACTTCTTATATGTGGCTTTATCCTCTGAAAAATCTTTCGTCAGAATCTTCTGGCAGTCAGCTAAATATACCGGGAGAAGTAATAAACGGAGTATCATGGAAAAAATACACGGAAGAATCTTTCAGCATTGCAAGGAAAACAGGCAAAATAATATTCCTTGATGCTTCTGCCGACTGGTGTCTTACATGCAAGACAAATGAAAATACCGTTCTCTATACAGATAAAGTCAGCGAAAGACTCAAAAAAGATGATATTATAGTCTTTAAAGCAGATAATACAAAAAGGTCGAAAGAAGTAATGAAACTGATAAAATCCCTTGGTAAATCTGCTGTCCCTGTTTATGCAATTTACCCGCCGGGAGAAAATTCTGAACCGGAAATTTTACCTGAAGTCATTACCATACAGATGGTTCTTGATGCACTAGACAGGGCATCGGGACATAAATAATTACCCGGGTAAGCATAAATAATACATATGTTTTCGTAACGCGTAATGCGTAACGCGTGACGGGAGGGACACTTTTATTACATGCTTATGGTCAGGTCGGTAAAGCTGATTTGTAACCGGTGATGGCTGAAACCTGAACAATGAACAAATTAAATCTCTTATATAAAATATTTAATTATAAAGTTTCACGATATTTTTCTGTCACTCCCTTACTTCCCGTGAGCCTTACTATAAGTCTTCTTTATAGCTGTAATTCGCGGTGCCTTACCTGCAATATATGGAGAAAATACTGTGAACCCATGTCGGCTGAAGAATATGAAAAAATCTTCCGAAATATCGGCACAGGAATCCTGTGGGGTACTTTCAGCGGAGGAGAACCTTTTCTCAGGGACGATCTTGCAGACATATGTTCTTCTTTCTATTCTATATGCAGGCCTTCTTTTATTAATATTCCTACAAACGGTCTTCTTTATGAAAAAATTCCTTCTGCAGTGGAAAAGATATCAAACATATGCTATAAATCCAATGTTATAATAAATGTTTCACTGGATCACTGGCAGGAAGAACATGATAAAATAAGGCAGGTTCCCGGAAATTTTCAGAAAACCCTTAAGACCTATCAGGCATTAAAGGATCTGGCTTTGAAAAATTTGACAGTCGGAATTCATACGGTTATATCCAGATATAATGTCAGAGATTTCAGAGAAATCTATAAAAAACTCACATCTCTTGAGCCGGATTCCTATATAGTTGAAATGGCTGAAGAGAGGGAAGAGCTTTCAACAAAAGGAAGTGATATAAGTCCTTCTCCTGAAGATTATGGAGATGCAGTTTATTTTTTGCTTGAAGAGATAAATAAAAAAAAATTTGCCAGAGTATCCCGACTTACCCAGGCTTTCCGAAGGGTTTACTATGAACTTTCAAAAGATACTTTATATAAAGAAAAACAGATAATCCCATGTTACTCAGGTCTTATTTCTGCCCAGATTTCTCCTGACGGACATGTATGGCCATGCTGTGTCAGAGGAGATTCTATGGGAAATCTCAGGGAAGATGGATATGATTTCAGAAAAATCTGGTCAGGTGAGAAAGCAAAGATTATAAGAAAGAGTATAAAAGCAGGAGAATGTTACTGCCCTCTTGCAAACGCTGCCTATACCAATATTCTCTGTGATCCCTTTTCAATGTTTAAAGTGTTATATTCTCTGACAGCTTAATAATATGAGAATGATGAAGTCTGATGACTGACAGAAAATACCTTCTCATATTTATAAGAGTTGGTATCCCACTCAGGTTTAACCCGTGTTCTTCGAGACGGAAGTTGCTTTTTATCTGCCAGTATCTTCAGAACTGCCAGTCGTTTCCACTATCATCCGTTTAAAATGGATATTGACATAGGTTTGCGTATGAGACAGGATTGTATTTTCTCATAATGAAAGAATGCTTGAGTCCTGTTAAAAAAAATACAAATTACAGGTATTATATGTATTCAATCAATGAAGATTTTTAACAGATCAAGATATAAACTTATGGCACAGCAGGAAGCAAAACTTTCTCTAGACAGACTCTCCAGGGAATTAAAGGAAAGTTACCTTCCTGGAGTAAATATTCTGAAAAGTTACTGGAATAGTAAAGATCCGTCTGATCTGTGGGATGCCATTTCTTTTCCTACCTCCAGAGACAGTGATGATGCTTCAGGTTCTACTTCGATGTATAAAGGGAAACTGCGATGGAAAAGATATGTAGTTTATTTTAAAGGTCTCGGTAAAAAAGAATTATACAGGAGAGTCATTACAGTAACAGATCATCCACAAAATCCTCTTTATCCAGATGCCTTACCTGACAGTAAACTCATAGATTTTCTTACTCCTGCCTATCCTCTGAGCTGTCCTCCGTCCTGCACTGTTCCTTCCGGCATTATAAGTAATGACAGGAAAATAGCAAGGGATATATATAATATCGAATTTGATTTATACAATCCTTCTATGATTTATTACGGACTTCCCATTGTTCATATTAAGGTTGATACGAGAATAAAAATAGGGACAGATGAAAACGGGAAAGATATATTTGAAAGAACTGTTTTGACTACAGATGTAAAGCCGGAAAATTATTGATTCTACTGACGAAAAATATCTCTTTTCCGCTTTCACTCTAATTATAAATATGTGACAACTGTTGACGTAAATAAGGTTTTTCTATATAATAATCTCCAATCTAAATGTTCAATACTACAGGAAACATTCAGAATGACCTATTCAACAGAACAGATATTGATAGCTTTCAGTTTTACTCTTTTTGCCGGCCTCTGTACCGGTATAGGTAGTGCTATAGCTTTATTTACCAGAAAAACAAATTACCGTTTTCTCGCCATATCTCTGGGTTTTTCAGCAGGGGTTATGCTTTATGTTTCTTTTACTGAAATCCTGTCAAAAACAGACACTACTTTTACCGGTTTATACGGTTCTCCTCTTGGTTCATGGTTTGCTTCTGCCTCTTTTTTCCTTGGAATAATCATTATAGGTCTTATAGATTTTTTTGTGCCTGATAAAGAAAATCCTCATGAAGCACCCAGTATAGATACACTCAGCCAGATGAAAAAAGACAGTGATTCGGAAGATAAAGGAAATGCAGTAAAGGGTAACGGCAAACTTATGAGAATGGGACTTTTTGCTGCTCTTGCCATAGGCATTCACAATTTTCCCGAAGGGATTGCTACATTTTTTGCAGCTCTTCAAGATCCTGCTCTTGGAATACCTATTACAGTAGCCATTGCACTCCATAATATTCCTGAAGGTATAAGTGTTTCTGTACCTGTTTATTATGCTACAGGGAGCAGAAGAAAAGCCTTTATCATTTCCTTTCTTTCCGGTGTTTCAGAACCTGTTGGAGCCATAATTGGTTATCTTGTTTTAAGTACTTTTTTTACTCCTGCAGTTATGGGGCTTTTATTTGGAATAGTCGCAGGAATTATGGTATATATTTCAATAGATGAACTTCTCCCGACTGCAAGAGAATATGGTAAAAACCATGAAGTTCTTTACGGCATAGTTTCGGGAATGGCAGTCATGTCAATTAGCCTTTTATTGTTCAAGTGAATCAGTGCCTGTTCCCTTACCCGGCATCTGGAACCATCATCAATTAACAGGTTTGTGAAATCAATTGTAATTTCCGGTAGAAGTGAATTTACCTGTCGTGAAAAACACTACCATCATGCTACGGAAATATAACAGCCAGATCTATTTCCAGTTCATTATTGAATATACCTACTTTTATTTTATCGTCTCCTGCATATATGTCAGGAAATTTATATTTTCCATCTTCACCGAGTCTGTATACATCTACTTTCTTATGGACAGGATCTGCTATCCAGTATTCCTTCACACCGAATTTTTGATACAGTCTCCTTTTATCCTTTGTATCTCTTCTGGCAGACGATGGTGACAATATCTCTATAATGAGATCGGGAGCGCCGAAGCAGCCTTTTTTTGTTATTTTATTCTTATCACATATGACAGTTATATCAGGTTGAACTATATTAGATGCAGTCTCAAATGTTTCTCCTTCTTCCGGCAGAATTACATCAAAAGGGGGATGATAAACCCTGCAGGTTTTACCCCTCAGGTAATTGCCGAATTCCAGATACAGTTCACCTGATGTATCCTGGTGGATGTCACTTGCACCGGGTGCCATATTATAAGCTTCTCCATGAATTATCTCCCATCTCTTTTCATCAGGCCATAAGGCATAATCACTGTATGTATAAATATTTTTCTCTTTTTTTAATGACTCTGCCATAAAGTTCACACTCCATAATTTAAGGGTATAGGAATTTTCATTTTTAATGGTGTAAAATAAAGCTTTAGATAAAAATTATGTAGAAGCAAATTATCTAAATAATTTATCTGAATTTATCATATCATTTAGCTTTATTTCAGGCAATATATAAAAAGAACTTGACAGGATTAATTTTTTATGATACTTTAATAAAAAAAAAATAGTTATATATTCTAAATATTTTTACGACTAAATATTTCAATATCTAATGAAATACAGGGGGATTACTTATGTATGCTCAGATATTTGTACCCTTTGATAAAAATATAAAAAAGGATATCAGATCCGGTATTGACGGTTATGTAATACCGGGAAAAATATCATATGGTTTTACTATTGATAAAAACCCTGATAATAATACTCTGTGGTATAATTTGAGAGGAGAACCGGGCAATGAAAAAGGCAAAGTTATCTGCAGAAGAGCGAAAAATGGTTCTTGTCCTGCGTTGATATTTGACGGATTTAATATGGAAATAGATCTTGAAGCAGGATTTGAGAAATCCTTATATAAAATAAGTTATTGCTATAAATATAAAGATTCTCTTGAATATGATATAAATAACTTTGTAGATAAAGAAGAGATTTATATTTATGAGACTCCTGACAGGAATTTCTGGGAAGCTGTCATGTATTAATTTATGATATGAGAAGAGGTGAAATTATATGGAAGAATCAAATAAATATCTTGCAGAAGAATTACTTACTGCTATTGCAGCAGGTCACGATAAACTACAAAAAATACTCTTGAAAAACCTTGTCAGAAGTGCCGGTAATTTAAAGAATATGAGTTTATCTCAATTAAATGTATTAATGTATTTAGAAACCCGTGAACATGTCAGAATGAAGGACATAGGGGAAAAACTCGGTGTTAAACCCAGTTCAGTTACCAATTTAGTTGACAGGCTCATAAAGGCAGAGCTGGTAGAACGTTCCTTTGATCCTGAAGACAGAAGAGTAGTAGAAGTGAGTTTATCTGAAGGCGGTAAAAAATTGATTGAAGAAGTCAGAAATAACGACAGGAAAAACTGGGAAAAAGTGATTGGAAAAATAGATAAAAAAGAATATGAGCAACTGTTGAGGATCACTAAAAAAATGGATAAAGCTTTAAGTGAAATTATAATAGAGTTCGAAGGAGATAAAAGCGGAACTTATTCGAATGATGGTTGATTTTGATTCTGTGCTATGTGTTGTGTAAGCTTCCAGTAACGTAAGTCTGTATTAGGAGTTTATACAAAATTTATTATAACAATAAAAAAATCGTCCTCTTTACTGAAAACAGAAAAAGGACAATATACATAAATCATTCATATTATATCAAAAAAAAATTTTTTTACAGTACCTGATTACCTTTTATAGTCACGGATTAATATTAAAAAACAAAGAGGGTTAATTTTTATGTGTAATCTTAAAAATTTATCTGTCATTACTATGTTCTTTTTACTGTTAACGTCTTTGAAAGTTTTCCCTCAGGAAGAGGTTATAAAATATACCATTGAAGAGACTATAAATACTGCCGTTACAAACAGCCTTGAACTGTCAGGTATTCGTCAGGAGATAAGGGCATCCGACGCAAGAATTTCTCAGGCGGAAACAGGTAAATATCCGGGTGTTAGTTCAAATATTTTCTATTCCAGAGTATATAATCGTCCTTCCTTCACCATGGGAGATACGGAACTTGTCCTGGGAGAACCTGATCAGGCGCAGGTTTCCCTGAATTTTAACTACCCCATTTATGACGGAGACCTTACTTCAAACCTTACGGATCAGAACATTCTCTTGAAAGAAAGCGTAATCTTTGAGAGAGATGCAGTAAAACAGGATGTCATTTTTAAAGTAATAGAAGGTGATTATAATGTCTTGAAAGCACAGGCAATGTGTGGAGTGGCAGAGAAAAACCTGGATACGGCACAGGAACAGCTTAAAAGAACTCAGGCTTTTTACAGGGAAGGCCTTGTTCCTATGGCAGATGTGTTAAATGCAAAGGCACAGGTGGCAAATGCCGAACTGGATATGATAAAAGCAAAAAGCAATATTGAACATGCAAAAACATCATTGAAACATATTATGTATATACCCCTCACGACTCCCATCGACCTGATAACAGGAATACCGGACTGTGCTCCAGTGAAGGCAGATCTTGATTATATTACAAATCTTGCATATGAAAACAGGCATGAGATTAAAAAAATGGAGATGGTGAACGGCGCCGCAAAAGCAGCCATAGAAGTGGCAGGAAGTCAGGGGAAACCTGACGTATACTTTAATTTTGACTATATCCCCGGCAGTTCTACCATCTTTAATCCTTCAAACAGTTTTACCGCCACCCTGGGAGCTTCCATACCGATCTTTGACAGGGGTCTTACAAAATATAAAGTGGAAGAAGCAGAAGCAAATTTTAAGAAATCAGAGATTTCTCTGGATCAGGTAAAAAGTGTTATAGCCCTTCAGGTGCAGCAGGCCTATCTGGACCTTATGGCAGCGGAAGAAGAAGTTGTAAAAGTAGAAGAAACCCTGAAAGCGGCAGATAAGAACTATAAAGTGGCATCTCTCAGATATGAAGAAGGTGTTGCTCCTTTCCTGGAAGTGACAGACAGCAGAGCTTTACTTACAAGAGCGGAAGCTTCCAGGGTACAGGCTCGATATAATTATTTTACCGCCATAGCCAGAATCATAAGAACTGCCGGTATACTGCCGGAAAATGGAAATTTACAGAATATAAATCTTATAGATGATTCGACTGAATGACATTTTCTATATAATTTTACTATGGAGTAGGAACAGAGGTTTATACAAAATTTATGACATACTTGAGAATTTCGGACAGGAAGGAGTAAAAAGGCATCAGAGCCTTATATGAAATATGCATAGAAAAATATTATTTCTTATAATGATCCTGTTATGTATGTGCAGTTGTAAAGAAAATAAAGAGGTTACGAGAGAAGAACTCCAGAAAAAAGACGGTATTCCTGTGGAAGTGGTAACCGTAAAAAAAGGAGATATACTCGTAACAATAACAACGAGCGGAGAATTGAAGGCTGATGAAGATATAACCTTAAGCACCAGTAATAAAGGAATTATAGAAAAAGTATGTGTTAAAGAAGGACAGTATGTAACTGCACAGCAGCTTATAGCTGTTATAGACCCCGGTGAGCTTCAGGATCAGACTTTTCAGGCCCAGTCTGCTCTGAGCGCAGCCACATCAAGACTATCACAGGCACAGAGTAATGCCGTAATGCTTGACAATCAGGTGGAAGCTTCCATAAAACAGGCAGAAGCAGGAGTAAAAGGTGCACAGGCCCAGTATATGCAGGCAAAAGCTGCCCTCGATGCTGCAGAGGAAAATCTCTCCATGGTAGAAGAAGGTGCAAGAAGCCAGGAGATTGCCAGGTCAGAACAGGGACTGATTCAGGCAAAGGCAAATTTGGACCAAATAGAGTTAGATCTTGGCAGAGCAAAAAGACTTTATGACGAAGGGGCTATATCAAAACAGAATATGGAAGTGGCACAGCTGAAATATAATGTTGCTCTTGCAGAATATAAATCGGTTGAAGAACAGGTCAGTCTTGTAAAGGAAGGCTCAAGGGTTCAGGAAAAAGAAGGTGCGAAAAATAAGGTTGAAATGGCACAGGCTTCTGTAGATACTGCCTTTGCAGGACTTGAACAGGCAAAAGAATTACTTGCTATTTCCATATCAAAAAGGATACAGGTAAAGGCAGCCTATGAAGCCGTTACCGCTGCCAGGGCAGATGTATCTCAGGCAGAGGCAGGCCTGGCCATAGTAAAGAGAAATCTTCAAAAATCTTTTGTTAAAGCTCCTTTCTCAGGATATGTTACAAAACTTCACGTGAAAGGCGGGGAATATACAAACAGTCCCGGTACTACATCCATAATAGATGTGTTTAACCCTTCTACCCTTTATTTTGAGGGAATTATTTCGGAAAAAGATATAACACATATACAAAAAGGAATGACTGTTACTATAGAGGTAGATGGAATAAGAGTAAACGGATACAGTGATAAAACCTTCACCGGTTATATAAAGGACATTATTCCTCTGGCATCTGAAAGCAGGCAGTTTACGATAAAAATAACTGTGAAGGAACCGGGAAAAAACCTGAAACCCGGCATGTTTGCCAGAGGTGAAATACTCCTTGCTGCCCATAAAGGAGTATTGGTCATACCTGATTCATGTATAAAAACAAAGAATGATAAACCCTGTGTCTTTACGGTAAAAGATTCTAAAGTTACACAGAAATATATTGTAAAAGGGCCGTCCATGAATAACAACAGCGAGGTTGTAGAGGGACTTACGGCAGGTGATAAAGTAGTTTATTCGGGATTTGTAAAAGACGGAGATACTGTGAATATCATAAATGAGGAGTAACATATATGTGGTTAACAGATATAGCTATTAAACGTCCTGTTTTCACGGTCATGGTATTTATAGCACTTATTGTCATGGGGATAAGATCTATGACTATGATGCCTGTTGATAAAATGCCAAAAATGGATGTGCCTATCGTAACTGTTACAACAATATATCCGGGAGCAGGGCCGGAAGAAATAGAAACTCTTGTAACAAAAAGAATTGAAGATCAGGTAAGCAGTGTAGATAAGATAGATACAATAAAATCTGTTTCCAGAGAAGGCGTATCAACAGTTATTATACAGTTTTTAATAGAAGCGGATACTGATATCTCCGCTGCAGAAGTGAGGGCAAAAGTAGCCATTGCTAAAAAAGATCTCCCCGATGATGCGGAAGAGCCTATCGTGTCAAAACTGGATCTCGATGCCCTTCCTGTAATCACTATGGGTATTACCAGTGATTCTATGAATATAAGAGAAGTTAAAACACTTGTGAAAAATATTATAGCAGACAGATTTTCAAAACAGAACGGTGTCGGCAATGTTGATGTATCTGGAGGAGATACAAGGGAAATCCTGGTTCTTGCAGATCAGGAAAGATTAATAGCTCATTCTATGACAATAGTTGAATTGAAAAATCTTCTCCAGGCAGCAAATCTAAATGTTCCCAGTGGAAACATGAAACCCGGAATCCAGGAAAATGCTATAAAACTTCTGGGAGAATTTCAGAGTATCGATGAAATCAGAAATTTAAGAATTTCAAAAACAACTAAAAATGGCTTAGAGAACATAAAACTCTCCGATATTGCAGATGTAATAGACGGAAATGCAGACAGAGAAGCATTTACACGGCTTAATGGTGTGGATAGTGTAGGTCTTACTATAAGAAAACAGGGAAGTGCCAATACCTTAAAAACAGTTGAATCAGTAAAAAAAGAACTTGCATCTGTGCAGAACGATTATCCTCAGCTTACAATAAAAATAAGTGATGATCAGTCAATAAATATAAAAAACTCCATAGAATCCGTATTCCATGAATTACTCCTCGGAGGTCTTCTTGCCGTACTGGTGATTTTTATATTTCTCCATAATTTCAGGTTTGTTTTTATTGTAATTATAGCCCTTCCTTCTCCTATGATTGCAACATTTATTATACTTTTTGCCGCAGGGCAGTCTCTCAATATGATGTCTCTTATGGGGCTTACCCTCTGTATCGGTATACTCATAGATGATACTATAGTAGTTCTTGAAAATATACACAGACATCTTAAAATGGGGAAAGATCCGAAAACTGCAGCCTTTGAAGGAAGAACGGAAATAGGTCTTGCTGCAATAGCCATAACAATGACTGACTGTGTCATATATCTTCCTGTTGCTTTTATGGGAGGCATTATAGGAAGAGCATTCTTGTCTTTCGGTATTACAGTTGCATCGGCAACTCTCTTTTCCCTTTTTACTTCCTATACCCTTACTCCTATGCTTGCTTCTCGATGGTTAAAAAGTGAAGGTGAAGAGAAGAAGAAAAGTGTTTTAGAGAGATTTTTTGACATGTTCGACAGATTTTATGACGGTCTTGATAATTTTTACAGAACAATTCTTGATAGAGCGTTAAAAATCAGATGGCTTGTAGTTTTTGTTGGAATGGGGGCCCTTGTGGTAGCACTGGTTTTCGTGGCTCCCCGTATTCAGGTTGAATTTTCCCCGAAGGATGATCAGGGTAAAATACTTGTTAAAATAGAATTGCCTACAACTGTAAATGTAACGGAAACAGACAGAATTACAAAGAAAATAGAAGACATAATTATGAACAAAAAGGATTTCCCCGAAGTCTTATCAGTATTTACAAGTGTGGGAGCAGAGGCAGGAAGCGTCATATCTTCAGGGGCCCAGGGGCCTGAATATGCTTCAATCAGCATAGATATAGGACAGAGGGGTGACAGAAAAAGGAGCGCTTATGAAATAGGCCGTTTGATGATTGAAAAATTTTCACCCATACCTTATGACATAACAGTAACCTATCCAGCATCACTGGGCTCAGGGGACGTACCGGTACAGATAGAAGTTACAGGCAACAGATATCAGAAGGATGATATTCTGAATATAGCAGAAAAAGTAAAGAGCATAACAGAAGGTACAGCAGGCACTACAAATGTCAGTATGAGCTGGAAAGAAGGCAAACCTGAAACAAAGGTCATTGCAGACAGATTGAAACTTGCTTCTACACCGTTTACCGTAGCATATATTGGCTCTATATTGAGAACCAGCGTGGCAGGCAATACTGACACAAAATATAGAGAATACGGAGATGAATATGATATACGTATAAGACTTCAGGAAAAATACAGAAAAGAAAGCTGGCAGGCAGGGAACATATATATAGGAGATATAAAAGGCAAACCTGTTTATATAAAAAATGTGGCAAATCTGGTAACAAAACCAGCTCCCAATAATATAGATCACAGGAACAAACAGCTTGCTGTTATTGTTAAAGCGGAACTTGTAAAGGGTGCTGCTCTCGGTAATGTACAGGCAGCAATAAATAAAACTATAGCAAAAGAGATTACCTTACCTGCAGGCATAACTGTAAAACAGGGAGGAGATGTAAAAATTATGATAGAGTCCTACGGGTTTATGATACAGGCTCTTGTACTTGCCATAATTCTTGTATATCTCGTAATGGCTTCCATATTTGAGTCTTACATAAATCCTTTTATCATCATGTTTGCCCTTCCTCAGGCCATGGTAGGAGGATTTCTTGCCCTGTATTTAACAGGTGCTACCCTGAGCGTTTTTACTATGCTGGGTTTTATCATGCTTATAGGACTTGTAGGAAAAAATGCCATATTGCTTATTGATTATACAAATACCCTGAGAGGGAGAGGAATGGAAAGGGATGAGGCACTGAAACAGGCAGGGCCTACGAGACTCAGACCAATACTTATGACTACGGCAGCTTTAATATTTGCTCTTTTCCCTGTGGCTCTAGGAATAGGTTCCGGCGCAGAATTGAGGCAGCCCATGTCTATAGCAGTAATAGGAGGGCTTACCCTTTCCACCCTCCTTACCCTTCTCGTTATACCTGTTCTCTATGCACAGTTTGATGATTTTATGATATGGTTTAATAAGGTCAGAGGAAAATAAATTTTTATAATCGTAACGCGTAACGCGTAACGCGTTACGCGTTACGAATCCCTTTTTATTCCTCCGGCGCAGGGGGTATTAACTTATTATCCATAAGAAGATGAACCATTCCTCTTGCTTCTCTTATAGCTGTTTCCGCCTTTTCCATCAGTTCTTCTTTTGTGTGGTGAATTCTTGCAATACCCTGTTCTATGGCTTTCATACCCACTGCCACTGCTTCTCTGGGGAATACTTCCCATTCATTCATATTTGGTATAATATAATCTTCTCTCAGACCTTTGTCTTCTGCCACTTTTGCCAGTTCCAGCGCCGCAGCTATACACATTTCGTCTGTAATGGTCTTTGCATTTACATCTAGGGCTCCTCTGAATATGCCGGGGAATCCCAGAGAATTATTTACCTGATTGTCAAAATCGGATCTGCCTGTAGCAATTATTCTTGCTCCTGCTTCTTTCGCCTCCCATGGCCATATTTCCGGTATTGGATTTGCCGTGGCAAATACTATAGAATCTTTTGCCATAGTGGAAACCCATTCAGGTTTTACAGTGCCGGGGCCTGGAGTGGAAGCTGCCAGACAGACATCCATATCTTTAAAGGCTTCACCTGTAGAGCCTGATTTGCCCCATTTATTTGTCCTTTCGCATATAGCCCATTTATATGTTCCTTTAAGATCTGTTCTTGTTGTGCCGAGCATACCCTTACTGTCGCATATAATAACATTTTCAGCTTTTATTCCTGCTGCCACAATAATTCTGAATATAGCCATATTGGCAGCGCCGGCACCTACCATACATACATGTGCTTTATCTATATCTTTTCCCACGAATTTAAGAGCATTTATAAGACCTGCTGCAACAACTGCGGCGGTTCCCTGCTGATCATCATGCCAGACAGGTATATCCATTTCTTTTCTCAATCTTTCAAGTATTTCAAAACATTTCGGTTTTTCAATATCTTCCAGATTTATACCTCCGAAACATGGCTGCAATAATTTCACTGTTCTTATTATTTCTTCCGTATCTTTTGTGTCCAGACATATGGGAAATGCATCCACTCCTCCAAGATATTTAAAGAGAAGGGCTTTACCTTCCATGACTGGTATGGCAGCTTCGGGGCCTATGTCGCCCAATCCGAGAACCCTTGTTCCGTCAGATACTACTGCCACCATATTTGCCTTGTTCGTATGGAGAAAAACTTTTGATTTGTCTGCTTTAATATCAAGGCATGGTTTTGCCACTCCCGGGGTATACCATATGGCAAAATCGTTGAAATCTCTTATTACACATTTGGGTACAATTCCTATTTTACCCCTGTAAAAAGGATGGAGTTTCATAGCGTCTTTCCCCGGTTTTTCTGCTTTTTTGAGCAGTTCCTCTTTTGTAAGTTTTTCCATAATATGTTCCGGTAATTAACCGGATTTCACCTCCTGTTTTTTTTACCTCTCTTTATTTCGTGATGCGTGACGCGAGGTTAGAGTTTTGTTTCGAGTTGATAATTGTCTTCAGTCATAAACAGTTACTTTCTCTAAATATAAATTTAATCCTTCGAATTGTAAAATTTTTCATACTCCATAAAATCGTTAAAAGTTCATTGTAATCTTGCGTGATACTCCCGTCACGCATTACCAGTCATCGGTCACTTCATATAGATTGACGCAAATTTTGTCTGATGATATAATTTCACCCTGTGAAATTTTGATAAGTAAAGGAATTTTGTATTTTAATGAAATGTCCGGTAATCATTGTTTTTTTTCTTTTTTTAATAGTTTGCTCTCTGTATTCCTGTAAAAATAATGAAGTAAAACCTCCTTTGCCCACAGTTTTAAGAGAAGTTCCATGTTTAAAAGACCCTTTAAAGGATATAAGAATTGCTTCTATTTTAATGGAAGAAAAAGATATAGAAGGAGCCATAAAAAAACTACAAAATCTTAACATAGAAGAAAAAGATAAGTTAAACAGAGACAGGAAAGATTTTTTACTTGCTCTCTGTTATATGAAAAAAAAAGATTTGGAGAAATCTCTAAAGTTACTTCAGGCCATAACATATATGCCGGAATACAGGGATTTTTTTAAATTCAGAGCTTACATAAATAGAGACGAACATAAAGCCATCAGTGAGATGGAGCATATCGTTAAAACATATCCTGACAGCCCCCTGTCCTCTGAAGCTCTCTTTATAACAGGTAATATGTTTTATGAAAAGAAAAATTACGGTAACGCTATCGAGTATTATAAAAAATCAATGGATACAAAAAAAAGATTAAATTTTTTTCCCGATCTTTATTATCGTCTCGGCAGAAGTTATGAGAAACAGAAAAAATGGAAGGAAGCCCTTACATATTATTCCAGGATAACTTATTTATATCCCTTCAGCCCTCTTTCAGATATAGCAAAAAAGAAGATTGCCTTTCTCATAAAAAAGAAAAAACT
This sequence comes from uncultured Synergistia bacterium, assembly GCA_964431735.1. Lineage (GTDB taxonomy): Bacteria > Vulcanimicrobiota > SpSt-956 > SpSt-956 > JAKJGF01 > CALARM01. The sequence goes on from CAYSLJ010000064.1 coordinate 26,315, forward strand.
TTCTTTTTATAAACCTTCAGAAGAAGAGTTACTTGCTGCCGCCGGGGAATATGAAAAGAAAAACAGACAGGGACATGCACTGGTTTATTATAGAAAATATGCTGAAATGTATCCGAAAAAAGCCATGACAGGAGATGTCTGTTATCATAGAGCATTATGTGAATTTTACGCCGGTTCTTATGAAGAAGGTGTGCGATTATTACGTCACACTGCAAAACATGGCGGCCCTTTTGCACCTAAAGCCCTTTATAAGCTTTATGAAGGTTCCGCCGGTGGTTTGAAATATGTGGCAGGCGCTTATCCGAATACAGATACCGGCAGCAGGGCCCACTATATGGCAGGTTATTATCTTGAGAGAGAAGGCCGTATTTCTGATGCTATAAAACAATACAGACGAACCGGTAATTTGTTCCGAAAAGGCTCCTGGGGAGATGCATCTTACTGGCAACTGGGCCGTATTTATTATAAAAAGAAACTTTACTCCAATGCCCGTGATGCCTTCCTCAAAGCCGTGGCTTTCTATCCTCATAACGAATGGTCAGGCCAGTGCCTGTTCTGGCTTGCAAAATGTGAGGAAAAAATGGGAAAAAAAGAAGAAGCATTTGCATTATATAAAAAAGTAGTTAAATCCTATGATCATACCTTTTATGCTTACAGAGCAAGGGCAAAACTTGTATCTGCCGGGTATGAAGAATATATGGTTCAAGAAGAAGAACCTTTATCTTTTGCGGAAGGGATAAGACAGCCCTTTAAATGTACTTTCGAGAATGATCATTATAAAAAATTTACCGAACTGTGTCAGGCAGGTCTTTATAAATACGCAGAAAACGAATTACAGCTTGTAGATTTTCCTGAAAATAAACAGAAAGAAAAAGATTTTGCTTCTGCGCTTATACTCTGCGGGAATGGCAATTATTATGATGCCATATCATTGATTAATTTTAATTATGAGGAAATGACTGGAGGCGGTTTGTATAAACATATTCCCGTTCCTCTTCATTATGTAAGTTATCCTCATGCCTGGAAGGATCTCATTTACAGAGAATATTCTTCTGTAGATCCCTGTCTTGTATCAGGTCTTATAAGAGAGGAGAGCCATTATAAACCTTCCATATCATCTCCGGCAGGTGCTATAGGACTTATGCAGATCATGCCGGAAACGGGACAGCATATTGCTTCACTGAAAGGCATAAAAATTACTGATACCGATCTTAAAGATCCCAATATAAACATACCTTTTGGTATTTATTACCTTTCCTCTGTTTATAAAGATTTATATGATAATGAAGTTCTTGCTCTGGCAGGCTACAACGGAGGTCCCGGCAATGCCGGCCACTGGTGGAAAACAAAATACAATGGAGATATTGATGAATTTATTGAAAATATACCTTACAGAGAAACAAGGGATTATGTAAAAAGAGTTCTCCGCAGTTACTGGGAATATAAAAGATTGTACGATATCACCCAGCCCGATTATCTGATCAATTACGATTATTGACGATTGTGTGAAAATTTGTTACTCCCGTCACGCGTTACGCGTTAGATTGCGTTTTTTTACGACAGGTAAATTCACCTTTACTGAAAATTATAGTTAATGCATATAAATCTGTAATTAGTGAATAGTGAGTAGTGAATAGTGAATGGCAGGTAATGTCTTATTTTATTCACTTTTCACCTTTCACTTTTCACTCTGAATATTCTATAACAAATTTCTTTTTCCCTTGTATGTAAAATCACCTGTCATTTTTAAACGCAATTTACGCGTTATGATTCTCATATAAATATTTGACATATATGAAAAAAAATCATATTATATTTATGGGGAATATTACATATTTTATATAATAAAGAGCCAGAGTATGTATATAAGGATATTATATGTATGAAAAAATGTGTTTTACTCACAAAAAAAGGTGTGAGTCTTCCCGAACTGGGTGTGTCTATCTGTCTTCTTGCCACTGTAATAGTGATTATTATGGGCATAATCTGCGGAGGGATTACAGGTATAAGAAAAGGTGAAGAAAGTCTTGTCATAGGGAATCTTCTGAAAACAGAACTTGAATTTTATTCAGAAGAGGTACTTTATAATTTTGAGCATTCTGATTATGCTAATGGTAGTCAACATCGTTTTAGAACTGGTGAAACAGTGGACGGTGTAAAGCTGAAGGAAGAATGGGTTTGTTTCAATGATATTGTAGCAGGGGTCAATACCAGAAACAGGTTAAAAGAGTTAACTGTTTCTATTTACTGGTATGACAGAGGATTATCCGGTCATGGAGGAATAAAGAAAAGAAGTTCTACATGCTGGATAAATAATTATCTTGATTAGGAGTGTTATGAGAAATAAGAAAGCTTTATCACTTCTGGAAGTCATTATCTCTATTGCTATATTTTCACTGTTGCTTACTGTATGTAATGTTATTTTAAATCGTGCCCTTGTAGCTTCATCTCATGGAAAGGCAACCACTGCAGCAGGCAATGAGGCAATCAAGGGGATTTCGTGGCTCATTTCCGATATGGCGGAAACGTCAGCTTCTTCAGTTACAATGCTGGACAGCAGTAATAATAAAATAAATCTTCCTTATACTTCTTCTGCCGTGATAAACGTGTCTCACATCAGTCTCCTTTCAGGATTTGATAACAGTACTCTGAAAATAGAATATACAGATAGTTTTCCACCTCTTATAAAATGGAAATATTACGTATTATATTTTTTAAAACCTTATAAAAATGATACTTATACACTCTACAGAAAACTTTACAGGGATGATGTTACATATGCGAATGCTTTTAAAAAGTTTTACCCCGTACCTATGAGCGCAACAGATCTTCAAAGTAATGCCACTACAGGGGGAACAGGAGAATTTAAAGAAAGAACTGTTGCAAAAAATATTTATAGTCTTGAACTTGTCGAACAATCGGGGAATAGATGCACTTTAAAAGTCACTGCCAGTGAAAGTGCAAGAAATGTTGTTGCCGTTCGGAGTACCAGAAGTTTTACTATTGTAATGAATAATACGATAAAAGCTAAATAAAGAGGAGGTCTGTCATGAATACTAAAAAAGGTTTTATTCTTATGACTACATTATTTCTTTCTTTTGTTCTTCTTGCTGTTGTTATAGTATTGACTAAGGACGCATTTTTTCAGATGAGCAGTTCTGTCGCATTTAATTCCAGAAATGAAGCTCTTATGATTGCGGAATCCGGTGCACATAAGGCTATATGTTACCTGGAGAGTACAGTAGATCCCAATACGGGAAAGGAACCAACACAATTAGACTGGAATAACGAAATGTCAGGAAAAAGCATTGGTACAGGTAAATTCAGTGTTAATGCCTGGAACAATCTTGCCGGGACAGATCCAAACGGTTCTTATGTTAATGGATTTGCTGATAATTCTCCCATGAAGGTGCCTGCCGGTTGTATTCTGGTGAAAAGTGTCGGAAAAACTAAGAATGGTTATACAAAAACTGTAAATACCCTTCTTACCTATCAGGCTATTTCACAGATGCTTTATAGCGGAGGCAATGTGAGGCTTGGCGGAGATAGCAACATGTCTGTTAAGCTGGACTCTTTAACAGGGTTACAACCACGGGTTCATGTTGATAGCAATAGTAGTAACAGTATTTCTATAGACAGTGCCATTTCACTTGAAGCAAAGGGTGCCGGGTTTTCTACTGCAGCGTATCCTCTGGACGAAACTTCAAAAAATAAAATAACTTCTTCCGGAGGAACAGTGGCGGAAAATAATCAGAATAAAAAAGATTATTATATAAATATACTTAAAACTATTCTCAATAAACCACCGGCAGATGCTTATGAGTTTGGTTCTGAACTTGCAAAGATAAATTCTTCAGGAGAACTGGATAAGACTCTTACAAAATTAAAGTTTGCAAATAGTCCTATAGGCGCTATTTATTCGGCTGTTACCGGAGAAAGTGCTGACGATTATATTGAAATGGATATTGATATAAATAAAGTAGTATCCGTATCAGATGTAAAATTTACAGGAACCCTTAAAGGTGACGGAGATGGGAATATATGGTCTTCTACATCTGTTAACGTATATTACGGTGAAGGTAAAACAGACCCGGATCCAAATAATCCTGTTACCATATGGCTTTCAACAGGAGATGGTTTTAATGATTGTACAACAGATGGACTCAGGTGGGATGGAGCCAATAATAAGCTTATTATAGAAAAAGGTAAATATGTTTCAAAAGATAGTGAGACATGTCTTGGCTCATTGAAATTACAGGATATATCGCTTGAAATTTCTGATGATTCCGAACTTTATATCAATAAACAGTTGAGTCTTGCCAATGTAGATGTTACCTGCGGAGATGGTGTAAAGATAGTTTCCGGGAATTCCATTACCCTTGTAAGCAGTGCTTTCGAAATCGGACGTGATGATGACGATGATACAAATAAGGTTGATATTATGACAAACGGGTACTTTATTTCTGTAATGAACAGGAATCCTTCCGGCGGAAAAAATTATATAAAAGGTTCTATTTATGCGGATAAAGGACTTATCGTAAATGGTTCTGATGGTGCTTCTCTTGATATAGAAGGAGTTATGATGACTAACGGAAATTTAAGTATATATAATAATCTTCTCACTCCTGCTGCCAGCACTGATTTTTCCTGTGCTTTTCATTATAATCCTTATATGGCAGGACAATATCTTCAGTTTAATATAAATAAGGAAGATTTACAGCTTCAGCCTTTATTCTGGGAAGTAAAATAAATTATTTAATAAGGAACAACTGTAGTTTTGTACTTTTTAAAAAAATATAATTTCTTACATAGTTGATAAAGTTCAAATAGCTATTAGCTTTTAGCTTATGTTCTCAGTCTAATAGCTAAATGCTAATAGCTGATTAGCCTTAAATTTAAGAATTAAAAATGTTTTTAAGAAATCTGCAATCATATAGTAAGGAACAATAAAATTATGATAAAAAAATATATAAAATATGTTATATTTGTTTGTGTTCTTCTTTTTTTTGCAGTTATTTCTTATGTGGGATGGGAGTTTGGTGTTATTCTTATGCCGGTGAGAATTGAAGAACCTTCAATAGAAGTTAGTTTTGTAAGGGCAGGAGAGGAAAAAGTAAAAAAAATTAATTCTATATCATCGGAAGATAACGGCTATTCATCAATGATGCAACATATAAAGGAATGGAACAGACATTATTATCATGACACTTCTGTTCCCGGCAAAAAAGAATATGAGAAGTATCATGAGCATTTGATGGATCACTTACAGCTTACGGCACAAACCATTGAAAAATCAAATTTATCCGCCATGGATTCAGCAAAACTGGATAAATGCGTGAATAATTATTATTCAGAGATGGGCTTAAGAGAGCTTTTAAAAACAGCGAATTTTTCAGACAGTAAGATCGAAGATATTGTAAAAAATTCTATGATAGAAATGTCGAAAGAAGATCTTCAAAATCTGTATAATAATATTATTTATACCTGTATACCTGTTAAATATGCCATTGAAAAACCTTATTGTGTTATTCAGCGGGATTTAAACGATCCTGATAAAATACTTCACGGTTTATGTGCCGGTCGTTCAGGTCTGGGGTTCAGGCTATTTATGTTACTCTGTGAAGGAGGAGGCGAATTTCTGTTAACTGATGGCAGATATGACGAAGGCCTTGATATGATAATGACCGGTTATTACTGTGGATCAAAATTACAGCACGGGTTTAATGATAGAACGGATAACTCCCTTATTATGAGTATTAAGAAAAATAGTTTAAATCGATTTTTAATAAAAATAAGAGAGATACCTGTTCAAAATAAGGAATTTTATGAAAAATATAGAAAAATTATAAATAATTCTCTCATACCTGATACTTTATGTTCAGATTGTCTGGTCTACGATTATTTAATGTTTCGAACCTTATTAACCGGTAAAGATATAAATTTTACTCCTTTTCAGCAGAAGAGAGAAGTTAATGGACTTGCAAATTACTATATAGCTTTAGATAAAGTGATTGAAAAACCTTACCGGCAGGTAAGAGATGAGTTTGAACTCATATATAACAAATATGAGAAATACTTTCAAAGAAAAAAATTACTCAGCTGTTGTGTATATGCCAGTTCTCAGGAAAAATTTATAGAGAATGTTACGTATGTGAAAAGCTATGAAATGGGTACTTCTATTGTCTGTGCCCTTTACAGTTATTATGCTGAAAGAGGTGTCTTCCCTGAAAAACTTCAGGAACTTGTCCCTTCATATATGGAAAAAGTGCCGGAAGATCCTTTTGCCAGAGACGGTAAATATAGATATGTAAAAAATTTGACAGGATTTATGTTGTACAGTGTAGGAGCTGACGGTATAGACGGTGGAGGTAAAAACAGCAAAAATGAATATGGCAGAATTCAGGAAGAAGATATAATTATATTTTACAATACAGTAGATTCAATTTTACTGTAAATTGAGTTGCCTTACCCGCTATGAGAACATATATGTATTATTTGTGCTCACGTCATTATTATTTATAAGAATTATTTACAAAAAAGGGAAAAATAAAGCCTTTCTCGAATAATAAGTAAATTTTATTTCAAGGAAGGGTGATCTTATGTCATTGTTATACCGTAAAAAATCTGCGGTAGCTGTATTATTAATCAGTTGTATGCTCTTATCTGTATTTAATTTAGGATGTCTCGGACCAAAACCTCCTGCAGAACAAACACCGTCAGGAGATGCCACAGAACCGGCAGGAGATACAGGATCTACTTCTCCCGGAACAACAGGAAATACCGGCACAAAACCTTCGGGAGAACCATTCCGCCTTGGTATTGTAACATGGCCCGGTTTTGGCCCATTTTTTGTGGCTAAAGAAAAAGGTTTTTTTGATGGACTCAATGTTGAGATTACTCCTATGGATGATACTGCCGGGAGAAGAACAGCTTTTTCATCTAAAAAAGTAGAAGCTATAACAGAAACTCTTGATTCATTCGCCAGCAGCGTTGCATCCATTCCCGGCAAAGCAGTTCTTAAAACTGATGACTCGTGCGGAGGAGACGGCCTTGTAGTCAATAAAAAGATACAGAAAGTAAATGATCTTAAAGGGAAAAAGATAGCGTTCCCTCAGGGACTTCCTTCTCAATTTTTCCTTATTTATCTCCTGAGCCTTACAGGTCTTTCATCAAAGGATATAAACCCGCAGTATATGGAAGCAGACAAGGCTGCACAGGCTTTTATGGCAGGAAAAGTTGATGCATGTGTTACATGGGAACCATATGTCTCCCAGGCAGGAAGCTCGCCGAACGGAAAAATACTCATGACAAGTGCCGATGCACAGGGACTCATTCTTGATATTATAATAGTAAGAGATGATGTAATTAAAAAACGTCCCAAAGATATACAGAAATTTGTAAACGGATGGTTCAGAGGTTTTGAATACTGGAAACAGAATACAGAAGAAGCAAATAAGATAATGGCTGACGGACTGGGTCTGAAACCTGAAGATGTGGAAGGTATGCTCAGCGGTCTGAAGCTTGCAGATCTTGCTGAAAATCAGAAATATTTCGGAACTTCATCCAAACCGGGACAGTTTGTAGATATTTTTGATACTGCAGGTATGATATGGGAACAGGAAGGACTGGTGAGCAAACCTTCTTCCGGAAAAGATGTATTTAATTCGACTTTTGTTCAGGCTGTACCGAAGGATATTGCTACAAAGATAGAACCGGTAGCAGTCGAACCTACAGAAGCACCGACAGAGGTAGCAGCAGCAGATACTCCTGCAGAGGAACCTACTGAAGCCGCCGAGCCAACAAAGGCTCCTGAACCTACGAAAAAACCGACTGCAAAACCTGCAAAACCGACACCTAAACCGACTCCTTCCAAGCCGAAAAACCAGGATATTGCAACTCTGGAAGTGCCGCCCATATATTTCGAGACAGGTTCTTCTTCAATAAATAAGAATTCTTATTTTACTCTCAGTGAAATAGGTAAGAAATTACTTCATTTCCCGACTCTTTATATAAGAATTGAAGGACATACGGATAATATAGGTGATCCTCAGATGAATAAAGAACTCTCTCAGGCCAGAGCAAATTCCGTAAAAGCCTATTTACTGAAGAAATATCCTCAGATAAAGAAAGACAGGCTTATAGCTAAAGGTTATGGAGACACGAAACCTATAGATACAAATGATACTGAAGACGGTCGCTCCAATAACAGGCGTACCGAATTTGTAATTCAACGGTAAGGTTTTTACAGGGGCAGCTTTAAAACTGCCCCTGTACTTTCACACGAATATATGCATAAAATAAGAAAAGACAGCCACATACATGTAGCTTTAAATAAACAAATTGAATATCCTGATAAGAAAAATGGTTTTGAAAAATATGAGTTTTCTCATCTAGCGTTCCCTTCCGCAGATTTTAATAAAATAAATACAGAAATAGAATTTATGGGCAAGAAATTAAAATTTCCCCTTATGATTACAGCTATTACAGGAGGGACAGATGCCGGTAAAAAGATAAACAAAAATCTTGCCAGAGCATGTCAGAAGATGGGCGTAGCCCTTGGTCTTGGCTCTCAGAGAATTCTTTTCACTTATCCGGAGGTTGTCGATACCTTTTATGTACGTGACGAAGGGCCCGATATATTTTTACTCGGCAATATCGGTATACATCATATAAGAGAATTCGGCATTGAAGCATGTAAAGAAATTGTCAGAAATATTAAAGCAGACGGACTTGCAGTTTATTTAAATCCTCTCCATGAAATTTCTCAGGAAAAAGGTAATCCCGAATATTGTGGTTTACTGGAAATATTAAAATATTTCTGTAAAGAATTCCCCTTTCCTGTAGTAATAAAGGAAACAGGAAATGGTATTTCCTTTGATACTGCTCGGAAGCTTAAAGATATAAAAATTTCCGCTATAGATACGGCAGGAGCAGGAGGAACTTCCTGTATTATTATGGAATATTATCTTCAGAAGAGCAATTTAAGAAAAAATATACTCAAACCTTTTTTTAACTGGGGAATAAGCACGGCAGATTCTCTGGTGGAAGTGAGACAGGTGTTTCCCTCTCTTCCTGTTATAGCATCTGGAGGTATAAGGAATGGCGTGGAATGTGCCAGAGCTATTTCACTCGGTGCAGATCTTGCAGGTATGGCTCTTCCTTTCGTAAAACCTGCCACTGTATCTGCAGAAGAGGTGGAAGAAAAACTTGTAGAAATTATAGAACAATTTAAAATTACCATGTTCTGTGCCGGCGCAAAAAATATTCAGGAATTGAAAAAAATACCTTTAATAAAGCGGAGTTGATTGAATATGAGAAAGATTTTTTATATAGCCATTTTATTGTTTATATTCTCTTTGTTACCTTCTGTTGCTCAGGAAGACGGCGGTAATACCGTAAATGTTCCCGGTTCCAAACAGGCCTTTGTTTTCGGGAAACAGAAATATAATAATAAAGAATATGAAACTGCAAAAGAATTGTTCAGTAAAGCCATAACCATGGACCCGAATAATGTTGATGCCTATTATTACAGAGCCCTTGCCGCCAACATGGCAGGTTCCCTTCAGGGGGATGTGAATTTTTATACCATCAGAACAAAAACTAATAAAGAAGACTTTAAAAGTATTTTTGGTCTGGCCTGCTGTCATCTTGCTCAGAGTGAAACCTTTGAAGGAAAGAAAAAAGATGCAAAAGAAGAATTAAATAAAGTCCTTTCTCTTGATAAAGATGGCATCTTCGGACAGAGATCAAGAGAACTTGCAGAAGAGTATAAAATACAGCTTTCGGAACCTCCTTTTAATATAATGGAACATAAATGGATTTTTGGTGTTATAGGAGCTTTTATATTGTTAATAATTATCGTTATAGCTGTAATGTTTATGAAGTCTGCTCCGAAATTTTTCGGAACTGTAATTATTGCCAATCCGCAGGGGCAGATTATGCTTAATAGTAAACTGGATACACTGCCTAAAAAAGATAAGAAAAGACTTAAAATTGGCAGCGGCAATATGAATGATATTATCCTTTCCGAGGGAAATGTTACACCCTTTCATGCCGAACTTATTCCTATAAAGTTTAATAATAAAGATCGTATTCGCATAATACCTGTTCAGATGTCTAAAATAACCCGTGAGACAGGAGGAAAATCCGAACAGATATATGAAGATCTTCTCTGGGATAATGACAGTTATAAAATAGGAGATTATAAACTTGAATACAGTAATCCTGTTCTGGGGACAAGGCCTGAGAGCGGTATCGGCGCATCGGTACCTCCGCCGGCAATACCTTCTAAAGCACCTTCTGCTCCTTCTGTTCTTTCTGCTCCTTCTCCTGTTCCTGCTATATCTTCATCTCCTCCTTCATCTCTGCCTCCTGTTCCTCCTCCCCCTTCAGAAGGAACAAATCTTCCTTCTCCTCCTCCTTCTTCGTCTGACGACGGATTTTCTTTTTAGGCAACGATATGATAGATACAGATTTTAAGGGCGGATATAAACATATAACGGAAGAGTTTTTCTGGTAAATAAAAAATACATTAATATTACCGCTCCAGATAAGTTCATACCCATTTCTAAAACCTGTTCCTGTCCGGACTTTCCGGAAAAGATATGATCCTGTTGCGTGGCAAACTGGTTTTTTAGACTGTTAATATTTTGCGTCTATATAATTTACAACTCTCTTTTACTACGGCATATCTTTTCCTCCAGAGCCCGGCCAGGGACAGGAG
>CAYSLJ010000065.1:0-26816 GCA_964431735.1 uncultured Synergistia bacterium
CTTGGACAAACCATTTTTATTCTCCTTCAATACTTTTTTATCTTATTATATCATATCACTACTTCTTTAGGACTACCAAAGATTTTACGGATTTTTTAAATCTGTGTCATCAGTGTTATCTGTTTAATCCGTGAGTAAGACAGAAAGAATAGGAAAAATGACAGAATTGTGATAAAATAAAGGAGTAAGGGAATATATCATTTATAGAAATGGGGTAAAACTTTGCAATTAAACAGTTTAAGTATCGAAGGTTTCCGTTCACTCAAAAATACCACCTGGCATCCAGGGCGGTTAAATGTATTAATAGGCCCCAACGGCTCCGGCAAATCTAATCTAATCAAAGCTTTAAGGCTTATGTCCCATTCAGCTTCCGGTAAGCTTTATGATTCCCTTGTTAATATGGGAGGAGTTTCGCCTCTTTTATGGGATGGTCAGGTAGATAAAATCACATGGAGAGCTCAACTTTTATTCGATAATCACAGGTTAGATTATCAATTTTCCCTCGGATACAGACAAAAAATCGGTAACTATTTTATCCATGAAGAATCATTAAAAAATATTACTGATAATCAAGAAATTCTGCCTTTAGAACTTATCGAAAAAACAAAACTTACTCCTGTTGATATTCCGGTATATGCCGGTGAAAATACTTCATCTAGTGACGATTTTATCCTTACGGAAACAATATTATCTCAAATAGGAAGATATGATAAAACTCCTGATATCAGGCAGTTAAGACGATGGCTAACTAATATTATGACTTATCATGATATGCCTGTAGATGAGAATGCTTCTTTACGCCGTTCCTCTGTTTTAAGAGTAGAGAAACAAATTAATCGGGACGGGCAGAATCTGGTTCCTGTACTCCATACTCTTTACTCTTCGGATAGAGATTTTAGAGCGGATATTGATATGGGAATGAATGCAGTTTTCTCCAATCAATTACAGGAACTTGTATTCCCTCCGGCAGAAGATCAACGTATTCAATTAAAATTAAACTGGAGAACAATGAAACGGGCCCAGGGTATGTCAGATCTATCTGATGGCACGGTTAAATTTCTTCTATTACTTACAATTCTTGCAAGCCCTGAATTACCGCCATTATTAATTATTGATGAACCGGAAAACGGACTTCATCCGGGTATGTTACCTGTTATAGCAGAATATGCATGGAGTGCTTCGGAAAAATGCCAGGTAGTTCTTTCCACACATTCTTCTGAATTACTTAACTGTCTGGGAGAATTTAATCCCACTGTAACAGTATTTTCCAATGAATATGGTGAAACTCAATTAAAGAATTGCGATAATAAAGAATTATCACGATGGCTGGAAAAATATAGTCTTGGAAATTTATTCCTTTCAGGTGAACTTGAGGGGATCTTATGAAATTTCTTTTATTTGTAGAAGGTCATACAGAACAAAAATCTCTTGGATCTTTTTTAAAACGCTGGCTGGATCCGAGATTATCTCTTCCTGTTGGAATTACTGTTATCCGTTTTCAGGGATGTGATCAATATCTTGGAGATATACATCAGAGAACTCATACTGCTCTGGCCGGTGATAAGAGTAATAATATAATTGCAGCAATAGGCATTCTCGATCTTTACGGATTGAAGTTTCCTGAGACACTGAATAATGTTAAAGAACGCTATAACAGGGCTAAAGAAAATATTCAAAAAAATGTAAATCATCCTAAATTCAGACAGTTTTTTCTGGTTCATGAACTGGAGGGGTTGCTATTCAGTGATAAATATATATTTCCAGATGCAATCTCCAGAGTATTTCCTAAAAAAGCATCATATCCGGAAACTATTAATTTTGATGAGCCACCGGCTAAACTTCTGGGAAAACTATATAAAGAACACTTGAATAAAGATTATAGAAAAACTACTACAGGGAAAGCTCTTTTTGATAAATTAAATCCTGAAAAAGCCTATGAAAAATGCCCATTCTTCAAGTTGATGCTTGACGAGATGTTATATTTAGCAAAAGAGGCCGGTTTGTGAGCAGCCTGTAGAAGATTTATTAAGATGATAAAAATAAGTATGAGAAACTGCACAGGAAAGAAGGTTTAAATAATAAAAACCTCAACACATTCGAGGCCAAAGCCGAAATTTTTCACTTTTTCTCCCTCGAACAGCCCATCTATAAAAACCAGGGGATAAATATATCGGAGATCAATTGAAAGAGCCTTACCTCCGACTTCAATAAAAGGTTTCCTGAAAGGGCCTGTAATAAAATCTGCCAGTAAGGCAAGTTCATGGTAAGAAATTTTTTCTAATTCTATAAATGTCATATCTTCTTCCAGGAGTTTTTTACAGTCCTCTTTAAAATGTTCATCTGCTCCTATCAAAATCTTCGGGATAATAATACGGGAATTTATAGCTATATCTCTTTCAAAATAACTGAGAAAATCATTTCCCTGTGCATATCTGATATGCGATTCTACAAATTCGGAAAGATCAAGGGACTTAAAACAATAGCGGAAAGCTATTTTACATACGGAGGGTCTGTAATCTTCCAGAATACATCCCTTTCCAGGTATAAGGAAAAAACAATCGCTGTTCCTTTCATTATATCTGTCAGTTGTTTCCATTTCTTCATTGAATTGATTTATTCTTGCATCTATACCTCTATAAACTGTGACAAAAGATTTTACATCATAATCATTTTCTTCCAGATAAGAAAAAAAATCCCGTCCGAAATTTTTATTTATGAGATATTTCAGAGAGACTTTTACGTTTTCTTTGAATTTTTTCTTAAAAGACTGATCAAAGGTAAGAGCTTTTTTCAGTATGACCAGATCATCTTTTTCAAACAATATATCTAAAGGTACAAAAGAAGATACGGGAGAAATATTATAGGAGCAGCACATTCCGTTACATTTCCCGCAGATACTTTTATAATAATCTGAAAGTTTTTTTCTGGTGTCAGGATATTTATAAGTTCCAATCATACATTGATGAGTGGTGAATAGTGAGTGGTGAGTAGTGAGTAAACAGGATCTTTTCTACTCACTATTCACTACTCACTATTCACTTAATTACGGTGCCACCTGTTCAGTCAGACTTCCGAGAACAGCGCCGTTACCTGCATCGATAAACATTTCTACTAACTGACCTGCTTCATTTACCATATCCACTTCATATATAAGATAACCCTGCTTCTGTCTTAAATCTATTTCCAGCAGTTTTCCCGGCACCTGTGCAAGGGCTATGGCGGAAACCTGTTCAAAAGTCACTCCTGTCATATCGGGATAGAGGCTTATGTCTTCCGTATCTATCTTTACGCATCCGGGATTAATAAGTATTTCATTCTCAGGTTTTGTATTCGGATCTTCTACGTAACTGTCCTTCAAAGAAATCAATAAAGTATCACCTGTACCTGCATCAAATATTGCTTTTATTATCTGCTTTACAGGATTTATGACTTCAACTTCATAAACAAGATAACCGATTGCATCATCAAGTTCTATAGATAAAAGTTTTCCCGGAACTTCTTTCCTTGCTTTGGAAAGAGCATCGTCAAAAGATATGGATGCCATGGACGGATAATTCACTTCACTTATACTATTATCCAGTTTTATAGTTCCTGTTATTCCGTTCTCTACCACCACTACTTCAGGTGTTTTAATTTCTTCTATGGTAATATCGTAATTTTTTGCTTTCTCTCTCACTTCTTCAATAGTGTCGTTATCACCCTGAGCAACGGCCCATTTTAATGCTTCAAGAATCTCTATTTCAGTATCTGACTTTCTTCCCAGTTTATAATATATGTCTGCCAGTGCCAGATGATATTCTACATTTTCAGGGGCAATTCTTACACTTTCCTTGTATTCTGCCATGGCAAGATAGAGTTTACCCTGGGTTGCATGGACACTTCCGAGAGCGGCATGGGCTTCATGATCGAGAGGATAAATCTCAATGAGTGCTTTATATTGATCTACGGCATCACTGTATCTCGCCTGGTCTCTGTAAATATTTGCAAGGTTGAACATAGCGTTTCTATGTTTAGGATCAAGGGTCAGCACTATCTTATATTCTTCTATCGCCTCTGAATACTGGGCATTTTCATAATAAATTGTTGCCAGATTATAATGGGCGTCTATACTCTTATAATTTAACTGTATCGCTCTTTTATATTCAGCTATGGCAGAAGGATTATCATGGAGTTTATAATATACTACTGCAAGATTAAAATGGGCATCGAAATTATTATCATCTGCTTCTATGGATTTAATATAAAATTCCTTTGCTTTTTCCAGATCACCCTGTTCGTAATATATGGTGCCAAGACTGTAATAGGCTGCAGCATTTGTGGGCTCCAGCTTAACAACAGTATTATATTCCTCTATTGCTTTCTGAGTACTACCCTGTTTATAATATATATTTCCCATATTCAAATGGGCTCCAACATGATTGGGATCCAGTTCTATAGTTCTTTTAAAATGAACTGTAGCATTTTCATAATCTCCCTGTTCATAATAAACTCTGCCGAGATTGTAATGGGCTTCAAGCAAATCAGGATTTATGGATAAAGCTGTAAGATATTCTTCCTCTGCTTTATCAAGATCTTTTTTCTTTTCATAATAATAATTACCTTCCAGATAATGAGCCCTGGCAAAGAGAGGATATACGTCCTGATTATCAGGATAACGTTTCTTTACAGTTTCATATTGAAGTAATGCCACATCAAAATCTTCTTCTGCAAGATAAAGTTCTGCCATATCAAAATAACACTGTCTGATAGATTTATTAACAGAGTCCTGGTTATTTTTATCCTGCATAAGAACCTTATCATATTCTGATATGGCAAGATTATATTCTTTCTGTTTTGTATAAATTATAGCCATTTTTTTATGGGTTTCAGAATCTATGGGGTCAAGGTTTATGGCTCTCTGGTAGTTCTCCAGGGAGAGATCGAGATTATCGTTATCAAAATAAATATTACCCAGTTGAATAAATCCGTCTCTCAAGAGAGGATCCAGTTTTACCGCCTGTTTATAGTTCTTAATGGCTCTGTCATTATCGCCAAGGGCCTTATAAACATTTGCCAGGTTATAATTTATGGCAGGGTATTCGGGGCTTAATCTGTATACTGTCTCAAATTCCTTTGCAGATGCTTCAAGGCATCCGGGAAATTCTCTTCTTATGTAATATTCCGTACCAAGATTAAAATGGGCATCAGGGTAATCCTGAAATAAATCAATAGCAGCTTTAAACTCATCTATAGCTGCTTCATGTTTGCCATCTCTGGAATATTCCAGACCTTTTTTATTATGTTCAATAGCCCGGTCTCTTACAGTCTGGGCCTGAACATTGATGAGTGTAAACAATATAAAAAGAATAGAAAAAAGAATAGAAAATGGTTTCATAGATATTAACAGCAAAAAGCTGTTATACTATCCCCCTCTCGAAGATTTACAAATAATACGACAACGTTGTTTTTTAATTCTTCATAAGATACATATATCCTGTTTTTAATATTAAAATAAGCTGGATTTTATGTCTGATGTGTTTTATAATATATAAATATAATGTACTATGGTGAGTATAAATAACACACGTATACTTTCGTGACGCGTAACGCGTAACACGTGACGGGAAGGAAGACTTTTATTACATGTTTATACTCAGGTCAGTAATATAGAAACCAGCATATTCTTTCTCTATTTTTAAGGAAGGTAAAATTATGGAACTTGATACCTTTATACTGACTGTAGAAGATTTTCTTGAAGGTATAATAACAGAGGAATTTCTTCAGGAAGAAATAAATTATACAAAAGAAGAAATTCTGGAAAAAAAACAGGTTTTAAATAATGAAGTATCTTTTAAAATCCTCTCTGCAATAGAAGAGATGATGAAATATTTTACAGTAAAACCTGATAAAGAATATGTGAGAACAGGGTTAAGTAAAGTAAAAGATATAAATAAAATATTCAAAACTGCAGGTTACGGAACAGAACATTTAATAACCACCGGCTCTGATTATGCCATACCATCAGGTATGCACATACCTGACAGAGACTATTACAAAGAAGATAAAAATCATACAGACTATGTTTCAGATCCGGTAGAATCGCCTCTTTACAGTCTCCTTATCAGTTATGAAGAACTGATTGCAGAAAAAATTACAACAAAAGACTGGATAGACCAGTTAATGGATTCCCAGGAAGAACTCTATTATCTTCTGGAAAAAATAGATGAACATTCAGAAGATATTGATATAGACATATTTGATTTCTATACAGATCTGGTGCAACAGGCAATTACAATGCTCGAAGATCTGGAAATTAAATATTCTGAAGAAGAGATATCACAGGAACAATCCAGAGAAATATTAGAAGAAATAAGGTATTTAAATAAAGAAATATATAAATATCAGGGAAAATTCTCTATTGAAGAAAATTACGATATAAAAGATTCCATTCACGAAGCTTACGAAAAATTTCAGGAAGAAGACTATAAAACAGGCAATTATATTATTATAGAAGAAAATATTCAAAAATATCTGGATGGAAGTATAAGTGAAGAAGATTTTTTTAATGCTATAAAAAAGATTAAAAACGTTATTTCAAGTGTGGAAGAACAGTATGAGAATCTTCCCATATCACAGGAAGAACTCACACTGGAAGTAATCAGAGGAGACAAACTTCTTACGGAAGGGATTATGTTATGGCTGGAAGGTCTGGAAATTATTGAAGACTCCATATACAGTGAGACAAAAGATAAAGATATGTTCCAGGAAGGTCTGACAAATATATTTATGGGAAATAAAAGACTGGTAATTTTACAGTATTTTTCAGAACAAATACAGAAACAGGTTCAATTGCAGAAAACCTTCCAGGAAGGCATGACAGAAGGCACTATGGGAACGTGATGCGTAACGCGTGATGCGTGATGCGTAATGCGTAATGCGTAATGCGTGATACTCGTGATGCGTAATGCGTGATGAGTAATGCGTGATGAGTAATGCGTGATACTCGTGATGCGTATTTACTGAGGTGATCATAAATAATAAATATATGCTCTCGTGACGCGTAACGCGTGACGCGTGACGCGTGGTTCGATGCGTAATGCGTAATTAATCCCTCAGGGCGTTTAATTAAACGCCCCTACTTCCTTTTCACTTTTCACTTTTCACCACTCACTCCCATCCCCCCCCTTTTATTTTCTTCAATCTATAAACCTCTTAGAAGGATTTTATTATCATTTCGTTGAATAGTTATAATTAATATCTGTACGGTATCTCACAGACTGTAAAGATATGGTTATGCCTTGCGTCACGCGTCACGCGTCACGAACAAAAACGGAGGTTACAACATTGCTTCATAAACTAAACTGTTACATAACTTTATTGATTTTATCTTCAATTTTATTTATTCTGGCAGGTTGCGGACCTGAACAAAAGGAAAATAAAATAGTCATATGGACAGGTATGAATACGGAAAAAGAACTTAAAATGATGGCCGGACTGGGACAGGAATTTGAAAAAAATACAGGAGTAAAAGTAGACATAATTCCCATACCTTTCGGCGATCTTCAAAACAAATTTCAGATTGCGGCACCTGCAAAACAGGGACCTGACCTGATAACAGGCCCTCAGGACTGGGTAGGTATATTTGCTGCGGCAAATCTCATATCCCCTCTGGAAGACTGTGTAAATAAAGAAGAACAGAAGAAATTTATGCCCATAAGTATAGAAGGTGCAACTTATGAAAACAAGCTTTTTGCCATACCTCTTTCCTTCGAATCGGTAGCACTTATATACAATACGGAACTTATGAATAAACCTCCTGCCACAATGGAAGAACTGCTTAAAGAAGCAAAAAAACTTACCATAACAGAAGGAGAAGGAGACAGGAAAGTTTATAAACAATACGGAATGCTTGTTACCCCCAATGATATGTTTATAGTATTCCCATTCTTTTCCGGATGCGGTGCCTATGTATTTGAAAATATATCGGATCCGACACATCTGGGACTGAACAATGAAGGAGCAAGAAAAGCTGCAAGAATAATCTATAATATGAGAGACTATACAGAAGAAGGATTTATACCTGAAGGTGTCACAGGAGATAGAGTTCTGGGATCATTTATGGAAGGTAAAACAGCAATGATTATAAACGGCCCGTGGGCAATAAACGAACTTGATAAAGTGGGAAGAAAATACGAAATATGCCCCCTCCCTCCCTTTGAAGACGGACAGATACCAAAGCCTTTTGTAGGTATACTGGGTATAATGCTTAACAGATTTGCAAAAAACCCTGAACCTGCAACAAAGTTTATACTTTTTATGAATAATAAAGAAAACCAGGTAAAAATCTATAAGGCCTTAAATAGAATTCCTGCCCGTATTGATGCTCTGGAATCACCTGAAGTTCAGGGAGATAAGAAAATAATGGGTTTCTATCTTTCAGCCAAAAACGGCATTCCCTTACCAAGTCTGCCTGTTATGTCCAGTGTGTGGGATCCTATGGTACAGTCACTTACTCTCATAACAACAGAAAAAAGGGATAATCCCGATAAATTTATAGAAGACCAGCTTAATACAGCTGTAAAGAGGATTCAGAATAATATTAAGAGATTGTTAAGGTAGTGAAAAGTAAAGAGTGAAAAGTGAAAAAGTGAAAAAGTGAAAAAGTGAAAAAAGGAGATAAAAAAATGGACAAAGCTAAAAGTTTCCGGGAAAAAATAGACCCCTATCTTTATATTTTACCTGCTCTGATATTTATGTTAGCCCTTACCATATTTCCAAACTTATATTCCTTCTATATATCCTTTACAAATTACAGTTTTCCCTATCATTATGAACATTATAAATTCATAGGCCTTGCAAATTACTACGATATCCTTACAGGAAGCGAAATAAAGGTTTTCCTGGGTATATTTGTATGGACACTTATATGGTCAATAGTAAGTGTCGTGAGCCAGGCTATACTCGGTCTTATACTTGCTCTCATTCTTAACCAGAAAAAACTCGGAGGGGTAAATATATACAGGACACTGTTTATTATTCCGTGGGCTATACCGGCCTTTATAAGTGTTCTTATGTGGGGAGGTATATTAAATTCGGAAGGCTCTATAAATACAATGCTTGTAGCTCTTGGCATAGGTAAAGTAAAATGGCTTATAGATCCTTTCTGGGCAAAATGTTCAGTTCTCCTTGTAAACCTGTGGCTCGGCTTTCCCTTTATGATGTCAGTAAGTCTGGGCGCTCTTCAGAGTATACCTGCAGATGTTTATGAAGCTGCCTCTGTTGACGGTGCCACTAAAGTACAGCAATTTTATAAAATCACGCTTCCCCTTCTGAAAACTGCCATGGTTCCGGTACTTCTTACAAGCTTTGCCTTCAGTTTTAACAATTTTACCGGAATATATCTGCTGACCCAGGGAGGACCGCCTGTTCCCGGAGGTTCCGATGGTGCCACAGCAGCAGGAGCAACTGATATACTGATTTCCTATACATATAAACTTGCCTTCGGTCAGGCAAACACAGCATTTTACGGACTTGCATGTGCCTATGCAGTGGTTATTTTCCTTATGATAGGAACTCTCAGTGCAATTAATTTCAAAATGTCCGGAGCCTTTGAAGAACTTTAAAGAATAGGAGAAAAATAAAATGGAAGAAAAAAATAATATTACTCCAACTATGATCATATCTCATATAGTCCTTGTAATCATGTTACTTGTAATACTCTTTCCGGCGGCATGGGTACTGTCAACATCTTTCAGTGCAGTAAATACTCTTCAGACTTCTTCGCTTTTTCCTACAGCATTTACGATTGATAATTATGTTAAATTAATAAAAGAAACTCCTTTTCTTACATGGATGAAAAACAGTCTTATAATATGTGTGTCAAGTACATTAATAGCATTATTTCTAACTACTACTGCAGGTTACGCTTTCTCAAGATTTAAATTTGCAGGAAGACGTTTCGGTCTTATGTCAATGATAATAGCCCAGATGTTTCCCGGTATGATGGCTATGGTAGCACTGTTTAAACTTCTTAACTGGCTTGGATTTCTTACATCAGGTGCCATAGGCCTGAACACACTCACAGGACTTATACTCATATATGCAGGAGGAAGTATTCCCTTCAATACATGGATGCTGAAAGGTTATATAGATAGTATCCCTAAATCAATAGAAGAATCTGCCTATATAGACGGAGCAAGTAAATGGCAGACATTCACGAAGATTGTATTACCTTTGCTTGGCCCGATGCTCGTAGTTGTGGCTATTTTCAGTTTTATACAGCCCTATACAGATTTTCTTCTTCCTGTCATCATACTTCAGGATCCGCAAAAATATACTCTTGCAGTAGGCCTTCGTTCACTGGTAAGCGGACAGTTTACCAAGAACTGGACCATGTTTACAGCAGCTGCCACACTGGGAGCCATACCTATTATGGTTATGTTCCTTTCATTACAGCGTTTCCTTGTAGAAGGATTGACCAAAGGTGCAGTAAAAGGATAGGTTGAGTGTTTAAGGTTTATGGTTGAGTGTTTAAATTTTAAGGACACATAACTGAACTCTCAACTCTAAACTCTAACTAACAGCCATGACCGAACCGGTCACAACGAAAATGAGAATTTGTTTCTCCCGTAACGCGTTACGCGTCACGCGTTACGATTCTCATATAAAGAAAGGATTTATTTATGGAATGTTCAGATGGAAGTCAGAATAATAAAAAATCTCCTCTATTCCATGACTTTCAGGAAATGGCTGAAGAAGAGCTTGATATAAAACTCAGGGAAATACTGGGAGAAGATTTTTCAATTAATTATATCAAAAAAGCTGCCGAATATATTCAAAAAGGAAATATTACGGGAGCTTTTGAAGAATATGAAAAAGCAATTGAAGAATTTCCCGATAATCCCCTCATATATCAATGTATCGGTAATTTACATGTTGATACCGGAAATATGGAAGAAGGGCGGATAAACTACGAAAAAGCACTTTCCATAGAAGAAAATCTTCCTTTTACCCATAATAATCTTGGCCTCATCTTTGCAAAAACAGGAGAGCCGGAAAAAGCCATCAGGGAATTTAAAACAGCTATAGAACTCTGTCCGAAAGAAGATAAATTCTGGAATAATGCAGGTAATGCATGGGCTCAGTCAGGAAATTTTAAAGAAGCAATAGTCTCTATAAAAAAAGCTGTAGAACTTGACCCTTCCAGTATAAACTATAAATTTAACCTTGCACTGTGTCTTGAAAAAGACAGTCAATTCAATGAAGCTGTCAAAGTTTATGAAGAAATATTATCCCGGGAACCGGGAAATAAAAAATCACAGGAGAGACTACTTAACCTTTATAAAAAAGATAAAAATTATGAAAAAGCACTGCATTTATTAGAGAAAGGCCTTTCATTAAAGAGAACGGCATGGCTTCTTCAGGAAAAAGGTTCTATTCTAAAAGATATGAAAAACTTTGAAGCTTCTTACAATACACTGGAAGAAGCACTCTCTCTTGATAGTTCAGCAATATCGAATTTCGAAATTCTCGGTTATTCATGCCTTAAAGAAGAAATAAATAAACCGGATATTTCAGAGCTTGTATATAAAAAACTTGTAGAACATGAGCCCCGGAGAAAAGAATTTTATAACAGCCTGGGAATAAGCCTGCGAAAACAGGGAAAACTCGATGAAGCAGCGGAAATATACAATAAAGGAATAGAAATAAACCCTGCCTGGAGTGAAATAAGACAGAGCCTTGGAAATGTATATGCAGATCAGGAAAAATATGACGATGCATTGAGAGAATTTCAAAAAGCTTCAGAACTTACTCCCAATGATCCATGGATCTATGGTAAAACAGGACATATATATCAACTGACAGGGGAATATAAAAAAGCTATTGAATATTTTGAAAAAACTTTAGAGTTAAATCCCACTCTGGCTGAAGCAGCTATAAGTAAGGGAGTTGCATATTATTATCTTGATAATATGGAAGAAGCAGAAAGTAATTTCTACCATGCCACTCTACTGGACCCTCTCAATGTAAAAGCACATGGCTGCTGGGTAGAAACATTGATGCAACAAAAGAATCTTAAAAAGGCAATAGAAAGATATGAAAAAGAACTGAAAGATTTTCCAGATCAATCCATACTCCATTACGGAGCAGGGCTCTGTTCTTTTTATCGCTACCAGCTGGATAATGGATCCAGAGAACTGGATACAGCTATAAGATTAAATCCCTGTATTCCTGAAGCCTTTGCATTAAGAGGAGATATAAGTTATGAGTTAAAAAAATTAGATGAAGCTATTTCCTTTTATGAAAAAGCAAAAAGTCTTGATCCTTATGAACCTGATTACGATTATACAATAGGATATATTAAAAGGATAAAGAAGGAAGATTCTTCTCCTTATTTTGAAAGAATCTGTACCATGTCACCAGGAACCTTAACAGGCAAGTGCGCCATGTCTTTTATATTAATAGACAGAGGAGAAACAGACAGGGCAAAAGATATACTTCTGGAAGCTATTAAATTAAATAAAAAAGCCAGTGAACCCTGTTTTATTCTTGGTTTAATCCATGAAATATCAGGAGAACATGACCTGGCATTACATTATTACAGAGAAGCTTACAAACTCAATCCTATGGAATTTGATGCAAAAAGATCGACCGACCGATTAATAAAAGAAAGGAAGGTGTAAAAGAATTTATTAACTATTATGAGCACAATAAAAACAGATAATCTACAACCGGAAGATATAAATAAACAATATGAAGAACACTATCAAAAAGGACAGTCCTATTTCAGAAAAGATGATATGGAGAAAGCTTTTGAACATTTTTCAAAAGCTATAAATATGAAATCTGACTATGCAAATGCCTATACAGGTTTAGGAGTAGTCTACAGGAGACTCGGTGATTTTGAAAAATCCCGGGAAAATCTTGAAAAAGCACTGCTTTTAAATATGAAATCCCCTGCAGCACATAATAATCTCGGCAATTTATATTATGAACAGGGTAAACTGGAACTGGCACTGAGTGAATATCAGAGGGCAGCCAGATTAAACAGCGCTCTTGCTCCTGTATATTATAATATAGGTAAAACCTACAGACGACTGGAAAATTTCGAAAAAGCAGTAAGGAATTTTCAAAAGGCTATAAAAATAGATCCTATCCTGCCTGATGCCTATTGCAGCCTTGGTTATACATACTACAGGCTCGGAAAGCTCAACAAAGCAGCAGAAGTATTTAAAAAATCCATAGAAATCGACAGTAAATACGGTAAAGCCCATAATGGTCTCGGAATAATAATGGATGAACTGGGAGATAAAGAAAAAGCAAAAGAAGAATTTCAGAAAGCTATAGAAATTGAACCTCTTTATCCCTGGCCATATTACAATATTGGCCTCATATTCTTCAATGAAGGAAGCATTGAAAAAGCAACAAAAAATCTTAAAAAAGCAACAGAACTGGGACCAAAAAAAGCACAGCTTTTTCACGGTCTCGGATATGTATATCAAAAAATCGATGATATTGATAATGCCATAGCTCAATATAAAAAAGCTCTGGAACTGGAACCTGATGCTCCAAAATCCCATAATAATATCGGTTATGCCTTTATGGTCAGAGGAAATCTTAAAGAGGGAGAAAGTTATTTATTAAAAGCACTGGAACTGGATCCGGCTTTTGCCGTAGCACATCATAATCTGGCAAACCTGTATTTACAACAAAATTTAATAGATAAATCATTCGAACATTTCGGAAAGGCCATAGAAGCAGATCCTTTCAATTCATGGATACACTTTGATCTTGCACTGGCATATGAACATATAGGAGATATAGATAAATCTGTTCAACATTTAACAGAAGCAATCAAACATAATCCGCATGAAGGACAGTTCCATTTAAATCTGGCATCTTTATATGAAATTAAAGGAAATTTAAAAAATGCTCTGAAAGAGTATAAAAAAAGCCAGGAATTAAATCCTGATAATCCCTGGATTTATGCAAAATCAGCATTTATATATCAATCACAGGGTAAATATAAAAAGGCAATAAACGATTATGAAAAAATAATAGAACTTGTACCTGATAACGTATGGACTTATAATCATCTTGGAGCCGTTTATCTCCTCCGTGGAGAAAGGGAAAAAGCAACAGAAGTTTATAAAAAAGCCATGCAAAATGAAGAGCATTTCTGTGAAACCCATCTTGGTCTTGCCATGTGTTTAATATCAGAAGGTAAACTGTTGCATGCAATAGAAGAACTTGAACATGCCATAGAAGAAGATCCTTCAAATATGGAATCCCATATATTTTATATCAATATTCACCATAAATTCGGCTTTCTCCCCAGGGTAATAGAAAAATATAAAGGAATAATAAAAGAAAAACCTGATGAAGATTATCCCTATTTCGGACTCGGTCTCATATATTTCCTTATGGGAAAAAGTGAAGAAGCTATAAATATGTTTACAGAAGCACTGAAATATTCCATAGATAATCCCATTATATACTATTACAGAGCAAAAGCCTACATTTTACATGGGAAAAAAGAATTTGCTCTCTGGGATTTAAGAACTATACTGAATATAGAACAAAAAAATCCGGAATATGTCTATATATTAATTAATTTCTTGACTGAAACGAATAATATTGTAGAAGCAAAACATTTACTTGCCACACTGGAGGAAGAAGCACCTTCATCACCTCTGACACTGTGTGCCAGTGCAACTGTAAATCTGGCAGAAAATGATATAAAACAGGCAGAAGAAAAACTAAATAAAGCAAGAAAACAGGAAACAAAATACTATATTATTCAATATCTGTCAGGAAAAATAGCCGAAAGAAAAGGGAAGCTTTCACAGGCTTTAAAATATTACAAACAAACACTTAAATATAAACCATTCTGGGAAGAAGCTAAGAGAGAGATTGAAAAATGTCAGGTTTGACGTTTATGACGTCAAACCTGACATTACATATCTTAGAGACTGTAAGAAAATAACCCTGGCAAATTGTTAGAACGGTTATCATCCTCGCGTGACGCGTTACGCGTCACGCGTCACGATATAGACGTAAATATGATTGGGTTATTTCTTGACAACCCCTTAGTACCGCTCCAGATAAGTTCATACCCATTTCTAAAACCTGTCCCTGACCGGAGCATGTTCCATATTTTTTGGGTACCAATTTACCTGTTGCGGTAATTAGAGCATTTTCTTAATTTCTTTTTCCAGAGCTTTTATTTCCAGTGGTTTGGATAAAATACAATCCACACCTATTTCTTTAAGAACATTAACTTTGTCAGATTCAGCAAGGACAACTATTCTGCTATCTGCTGTTACAGGGTTTTTCTTTATCTCCTTACATACTTCCACACCGTCCATTCTGGGAAGCTTTGAATCAATTATTATTAATTCCGGAAGAAATGTTCCGACTTTTATACATGCTTCAATTCCATTGGAAACTACTTCCAGCTCTAAATCTTCAACCAGTTTTTTCAGACTCTGAGTTATAGATGAAACAGCTTCAGAGGATTCATTAACCAGCAGTACTTTAGTTTTAGGTTCTTCCAGAAGAAGTTCGTCTGGAACAGGCATTTCATAATGTTGAAGGAATTTCAAAAGTTCCTTTTTCTCAACTCTGTAATGACCTCCCGGTAATTTAAAAGCTTTTAATTTTGCATCCCTTATCCAGTTATGAATCGTATTACGTGACACCTGACAGTATTTAGCCAGTTCAACTGCTCCAAAAGATTTTGGTATACTCATATATCACTTATCCTTTCGTATAATTCGTATAGTGTTATGTGAAATAACTTATTTTGCATATTAGCAGAATTAAAACTATTTTTCAACCCTTTTTTGAAAATTTAAAAAAATAACTATTACAGATTACTCAATTTTTTTATTTTCTCCATAATTTTTTCTGTTACCATAGAATCACTTGAATCATAAAATTCCGGTGGATCTATATTACAGGTAATATTTACTCTCGGGAAAACCCATTTATAATTAATACCCATTGTAACAACAGGGAATGAGCATTTTTTCTTATTTTGAAGTTTCATGATCCATTTTATAAGACCACTTCTGGCCTCACCCATACTATTACGGATCATTCTGCCTTCAGGGAAAAAAACGATGATTTCTTTTTCATCCAGAAGTTTTTCCATATATTTAAAAGAAGTAACTGTTTCCTTCGGATTATCCCTGCTCAAAGGAATAGCCCCCATCCAGTATAATCCTCTGCAGAAAATTCCCTTCAGGATTTCACCTAGCCTGAAAAGCCACGTTCCGGGAAAATCACCGAATATATTTCCAAAAAGTTCCTGTTTTGCCACATAATAAAGAGGGATCTTGCTGGCATAACATATAACAAAGAGATCTATCCATTCCCAGTGTTTGGAGAGAATAAAAGCAGGACCTTCTCCGGGGAGATTTTCTCTACCTGTGAGTTTTAAATTATATATAAAATAAAGAACAGGGAAACAGACAAAACGCCTGAATGATTTATAAAACAATAAATTGCGATTAAATTGTATTTTCATAATGAAATATTATCATTGCAGACATTATGCCATAATTATAGTTAATTCATAAATTATTATGCCGTAACATGTGAAGGAAAAATTAATTGCAGTTTATTATATTATCTGAATAAAAACAAAATTATTCAAAATTTCTGGGATCGGGCATCCAGTACACTGCCTTTCCTACAACTTCCATATCTTCTTTTAATTCAATAATATCACCAGAACTGCTCGTAAATATTATGCCGCCATTGTTAAGTATTTTGGCTTTTTTAAGTATAGCATGTCCTTCACCGTTTTCCACTACCCTTACTGCCACTATGTCACCTGAATTACAGAACTCCTGTTTTCTGACAAAAACCAGATATCCGTCAAATATTTTCTCCTGTTCCAGACAATTTCCTCTGGCCTGAAGAACAAAATCAGCTTTTACTCTATAGCTCTCAGGAAGATCTATCCAGTCATCAACTATATCTTCAGTAATAACAGATAAATTTCCACAGGACGCTCTTCCTGAAAGTACAGGATATCGTACCGTCTTATCGGTATAAAAAACAGGGGATACATTATCGGCAAGGGTTTGATTTTCATTCAGTATTTCTTTTACTGCTTCTTTTACAAGCTCTTTTATATTTCCCTGACCAGTAGAAGAAGAAATAAGTTCTCCTTCCGAACATCCGGCATAACCTGCTTTCTGTATAAAAACAGGAAGAGGAATATCCAGTGACACAGAAAGTTTTTCTATATTATCAAAAGCAGGTAACTGACCGTTTTCCCATTTACTGACCTGAGCCTGTGTAGTCTTTATCCGTTTAGCCAGTTCTCCCTGGCTTATATTTAATTCATGTCTTCTTTTTTTTATATATTTTCCTCTCTCTGCCAATATAAATCACCTTCTTTCTTTCATCTGAAGTATATTTTATATTAAATTAGAATATTTTGCAAGTAAAATTTATTAAAACACTTGATTTTAATTCTTTCATCATATATAATATTAAAAAAGAATAATTCTAACAAGAATATATAATATCAAAAAAGAATTACAACAAAAGAGGTGCCACTATGAATGAATTCCTGTTATGTCTGAAAATTTTTTTTCTAACTCCCCTTTCATGGGCAACAATAGGACTTTTCATAATAACTTATCTGATAGAAAGGAAAAAAGAATATGGAAAAAGTACTGTGTTTAAACTGCAATAAGCCTGTAGATATATCAAATGGCGAAGGATTTCACAGATGTGATTGTGGCACTTTGAATAGCAGGACTGCCATGGCCATTATCTTAATTTGCCTAAAAAGTATAGTATAAACGGTAGTTCTTAAAGAGTTTTCCATGTTTTCTGTAATTGATGACTGACTTTATGTATGTGTTAATTGTTTTATATGTGAGGAATAGTCTAATAGGAAATTTAAAAAAAATACTGACTACATAATCATTATAAAATATCATATATAGTTAAGTATGTTAATATCTTTACTATTTACATGAGTAAAATCATTATCTCGAGTTATTAAAGTTTTTGCGTTTACCGAGAAAGCTAATTTAAGGTGTAAAGAATCTATACAAGCTAATCCATATGTTTCCTTGAAAGTTAAAACGTTATATAATAATTTTTTATCATTTTTTCCTAAAGAATGTGTTGATATAATTTGGATACAGTTTAAATTCAATATTCTATCTGTATCTTTCTTTAATATAGGTAAATATTTTTTTATATATTCTGTCCTGTTAGACTCATTTTGCTTTAAAAAAAATCTTACATCTATAACTTCTTTGCCATCTTTTTTTAAATAATTTTTCATTAAAACATTCCACAATTCCATAAAAGAAAAAAAAGAAACATAAGCTATTTTATTTTCTTTACAAAAATGCGAAAAAACATTTTAAATAAAATGATTAGACATTAAAATATAATCAACAAGCACAGTAGTATCTAAATAAACAGGCTGTTTAATTTTTATAATATCATTAGGATTATAATTAAATATTCCATTACTCATATTCTATCTCATCAGAATTAGCAAAAAGATTAGAACTATTAGAGGCCTCTAAAAATGACCATAAAGACCTATAATCTCCATTTTTATGCAAATATATCAAATCTTCTTCTATATGACCTAATATCTCATTAAAATTAGGATATAAAACTTTTATTTCTTCCCAAGTCTTATTTTTTAAGTTCTTAATATATTCTTCAATTTTTATATCTATTTCATCTTTTTCAAAATCTTTATTTATAACTGATATCATTTTTTCTTTTCTCTTTTCATCGTTTACAACCTTATCTGCTATTTCATATGTTATTCTCTCGATAAGTTTATTCATAAATACTTCAGGCAGTGGCTCTGTAATATTTTCCTCCATAATAAAGTTTACATTAATATTTATATTTACTATATTTATATTTTCTAATTGTACATGATGAGGATTTTTTGTACTTTTATAACTATAAACTTGTGAATAGTTACATGGTTCTTCTTGAATGAAAGGATTAGCTTTAACGATATGTTCTATTTGTTTCCATAGATGTGTTTGATTACAATCTTCTAATAACATTAAATAAACCTCTCTTCTAAACTACCTTCTTTTGTAACCTTTAAAAAACTATTAACTAATAAATTATGCGCCGAATCTGCCCATTCAAGGATTCTATCAATGGTTTTATACTCACCATCTTTATCAATAAATATTAATCCAGTTTCCCACATTAGACAATCTTCAATTTCATTTTTTATTCTTCCCCTGCGAAAAACCAAACTAACTATTCCCTTAGGATCTATAGATCGAAAACTTAAATGAAAATCTATTCCTACTGGTATAAGGTCTATATTTTCTCCAAAAAAATTATCTTTAACGTTTATATCTATTTTTATTTTTTCTTTAAGAAACTCAACTATATTTTCAGTTTCAAAATTAAATTTCAAAGCATCCAAATAAGTTAAACGCAATATATTTATTTTCAATTTTTCGTCTATATCTGGGCAAGAAGCAAATAAAAAATTTACCATCTCAGATAAATTATCTCTAAATGATTCCCATTTATAACTATCTCTTGCATTATGTAAAGAAATTACACCTGGCCTTAATTGAATAACGGGCCACTCTCTTTCTTTACTTTGTTTAAATCTATTATGTTGAATAGTAATATGTCCACCAGATAATTTATTTAATGGGTTATCTATTTTTTCAACATCGGGATATTTTTCTTGTATTTTTTCATATAATTTACCATATAAAACTTCATAAGGATTAAATATATCTAAATCCCAATGCAACCCGAAAACTGTTTCTATAAGAGGTGCTTTTTCCAGTTTAGGGTTAACCATTTTCTTATCCCTACTTTCTATAATTATCCCTCAGTATCATTATAATATATAATGCAATATTATATGAAAACAAGATATTATAAGGCTTTTAGCAAAATTTAATATAAGAAAAAATTATTTTGTCTTATATTCTTCAATAAAAAAAAATTCCTCCCTGTAACTTAAACTTTAATTTTTAATAAAAATTTTACAGGTATTTTCTCTTGTTCTGAGTAATACTCATGCTTCTATTATTTTTTTTCTCTCACTTAACTATACTACTATCACTGATTTAACTCTGTAAATAGAATTACATATAATCACACCTATAATTCATAGTTTTTAGTAATACATTTAATTTTCTACCTCTTCATTTTATTACTCGGTATAAAGTACATTGGATGTTTTCCTTTTTTTATCATTCCGGCATAAGTCATGCTAAAATGGCCTTTTGCTTGTATATCGACAGTCTTACAATAGAGGTTTTAAAAGTGGTACATTTTGTAACAAGGTGTAAATATCCAGTTTAAGTTTCTTCTTCTGGTGAATTTCCTCTCTTCTCTATTTCCCGGATGTATCTATATAATTTACCTCTCTTAGATGGTTCTTTATATATTCTTATCTGTTTCTGTCTGTATTTCCTCACAAATATCTGAAATAAAACATCAGCCGTAAAAGGTGAATCTGAATCTCTTTGAATAGTTGTAACATCATCCAGGAATTTAGTTAATAGCTCATAAGGAACAGTTTCCCCCGGCCTTATATGTTCATTAATAAGCCGGTTCCATCCAGACCGTTTAAAATTTTTACCCGACAGGTGCTTTTGTATTTTCTTCCAGAACGTTCCTACAACTGGCAGTTTATTTACCATATCTTCTTCCCCTATGGCTTTCTTGCTTCCTCTAGTTCTTACCTATAGGGCATAACTATCTGTTTCATGTAAAAATAAAAACAGTCGAACTTCCTCATAACAAGAATTTCTTCGACTGTTTCTATTCTGTTGCTGATATATTCCATAAGAGAAAATTAAGGTTCCATAATGACACGAAAGCCAAGATAGTCGTCACGAGCAAAAGGAGCATTACTGCCCCTGTATCCTGACTGACAGAAATTACCGTTATTTTCGGCAAACTGAAACATCCATTATGATTGATATGCTTATGTTAAAACAGAAGAACTGTAAAAAATCCGGTACAATAGAAAGGGTCAGATACTGGTTAATCAATAACACAGACAGCAGGGGAGATGAGGTCCGGTGGTACAATTTTATAAAAAATAAAAATGGATGTTAACAAAAAATTAACAATTTATTAATTATTTGGAAAAGAACTTCTGTAATAATATACTCAAGCAGTATATTATTATTTTTAAGAAGGTGATATAAATGAGTCTCAGTGAAATAAATAACGTATTTAACAGAATAAATGAAATAGAAAGAAAATTCAATCCTGAGGTAAATCAAATAAAAACAAACCAGTCTTTTCAGGAAACCTTTTCAAACCTTCAGAATCAGGGGGCTATGCAGGTAAATTATCCTCAGATGTCAGGAATTACCGGTATGCCTTTCCCTAACCAGAATAATTATCAGTATACAGGACCCGGCCCTTTAACAAATCTAAAACCTCTCGCACAGAATAATTCCGTTTCCTGCGGCCAGACAAGTGTCGCTATGTGCATAAACAGTATAACAGGTAAAAACCTTACAGACGCGGATATTAATGACAAATACGGTTTTCAATTATTAAATGCCCTTAATGGCGAAACATCTTCTCAGGGAATGAAATGGAGAGACGGAGGGAATATTTCACCTTATTCATGGGGACTTGTAGAACAGAAGGTAAATAATGAAAAAACGCCTGTAATAGTAGCGTTAAATGGACCGGAATTTTCACCTTCAGGAAGAGGTCATATTGTTACCATAGTTAAAGTTCAGGGAGATAATGTATCCTACGCTGATCCTGCAACAGGTACAATAAAGACAACTACAAAACAGGCGATGGAAACTGCACCAAAACATCCGGATGGAAATTTTATTTTCTTTGCCGAAAGAAACTCAGGACAGTTTATGGGATAATTTTACGAAAGTTAGAACTGATTATTCAGACCTTATATTTTTCAGGTTATCATAATAAAAAAAGCGTTTACGCTTTTTTTATTTTATCCTGTTAAATTATTTAGATATTTATCTCCAGATGAAATTTTATCTAAAGCTTTATTTTAGGCCATTAAAAATGAAAATTCCTATACCTTTAAATTATTTAGATAAACTGTCTCTATTTTTATATAAAGCCTTATTTTACAACATTAAAAATGAATTTTCCTATACTTTTAAATTAAGAGGAAATTTTATTTACTTTTTAGAATTAAAAAACATAAATATATGTTATTTCATAATTTATTAGCATTTAATTTGTCGTCACGTGTGACGGTAGAAAAACGTTTATTAAAAACTTATGGTAAGGTCAGTATTTATGGATAGGTAATTTAAAAAATATAAATTTTCACCTTGATTTATTCTGTAAAATATAGTTAAATTATATAATACAAGTGTTAATTCAGTAGATTATCGTAAAGGAGACATTAATACTTGAAAGTCTCAAGTGGTACAGACCCCGGATGCAAAAGAAAAAACAATGAAGATTTTCTTTTTGTAGATACAGAAAGAAATCTCTTTATTATAGCCGATGGAATGGGCGGTCATCAGGCAGGCGAAAAGGCAAGTAAACTTGCAGTAGAAAC
The DNA here is from genome assembly GCA_964431735.1 of uncultured Synergistia bacterium. Taxonomy (GTDB): domain Bacteria; phylum Vulcanimicrobiota; class SpSt-956; order SpSt-956; family JAKJGF01; genus CALARM01. Next base: position 22,538 of record CAYSLJ010000065.1, read on the forward strand.
AGCAGAACAATTTCTTACAAAAGAAAAAATATCACATATCATATGTACTGAAGGCGATATAAAAGAAGCCATAAATGAATCCATAGGCACAGCAAATAAAGTCATACTGGAAGAATCCAGATTACACAGGAAGCTTTCCGGTATGGGGTGTACCATTATAATAGCCATAGCAGAAGGTAATCTTTTTCATATTGGTCATGTAGGAGATGTAAGAGCCTATGTTATATGTGAAGATACCATATCACTTCTCACGGAAGATCATACTGTTATTAATGAATTAATAAAATCCAAACGTATAACCTCTGAAGAAGCTAAAAAACACCCTCTGAAACATGTTCTTTCAAAAGCAGTTGGTAATAAGGATAAAGTAGATCCTGATTACAATCAAATACTTATAAAACCCGGAGATTATCTACTTTTATGTTCAGATGGGCTTACAACAATGATAGATGATAATCTAATAAAAGATATAGTAGTAGAAGAAAAAGATACAGAAAAAATAAAAGAAAAACTCATGGAAAAGGCAAAAGAATTCGGAGGAAAAGATAATATAACTGTAATATTAATACATATTGAAGAGAATGATATAATAAAAGCTCAGAACTTGCCTCAATATCAGGAAGAAACAGATAGCAGGTTTAAAACTCAAAGATTAAAATTACCCCCGAAACCCCCGTGGTGGAAATTCTGGTAAGATTGCTTGATACAAATGAATGTACCTGTCAAAAAACACAATCTTTTGATATTATAATACCAAATTGCTATCAAGTTTATCGTTATAAATCCCATGACTTTGCCTGTCTGGCGCTCCTCCCAAAAAAATCTTAAACTGGAACAGCCATATTTGTTAGAACTTACATCATGCCACTTTGCATTATATTTCATTCAAATAGACCTGTGTCGCCGTGATATTTTTTTCTCCGGAGCACCAGGCAGTCAAAGCACTAAAGTTGACAGCCAAATGGTATAATATATTTATTTATGATATAATATTATAGTTACTTTCATAACTATCAATAAATAATGACCTGATAATGAATAAAGTGTAAGGGTAAAAAATGAAAATAAGCATGGATCCATTTTTATCAGCAATACAGACACAAAAACTTGATCCCAAGTTAATTATGGCCAACACTATTTTACAGATGTCCAGAATGGAACTTGAGGAAAAAATAGAAGAAGAGCTTCTTGAAAATCCTGCTCTGGAAATGGAAGAAAATAAAATAGAGTTAAAGTGTCCTTTATGTCAGTTAAAACTGGAAGAAAATATTTGCCCTATATGCGGTAAAAAATCTACAGAAAAAACTGTAGACGACGTACCGGAAAAATTACTGGAAAGAGAAGAATATCTTGAAGAAGTAGAATATCTTTCAAGATCATTTATAGAAAAATACCGGTCCTCTGATAATGAAGAAATTCATGAACAAATAGTATCAAGAGAAACTTTGAGAGATTATTTATATATAAATCTACCTCTAGTTCTTAATACCGGAGAAGACTTTCTCATAGGGAAATACCTGCTTAATTATATTGATGATGATGGCTATCTCAAATATGAAGAGAATGAATTGCTGAAAAAATTCAATATAGATAACGAAAAACTGGAAAAAATAATAAAAGCAATTCAAACTATGGAACCTGCCGGTATAGGTGCAAGAAATCTGAAAGAATGTATTACATTACAGTTAAAAAATGTAAACAGTCATGTTCCTTCCATAGTATGGAAATTATTATCTGATAAATACTGGAACGATTTTCATCACAGAAGATTCACAATTCTTTCCGAAAGCATTCAGGTCACAATAGATGATATAAGAAATGCAGCATATTTTATAAAAAATAATGTCAATCCATATCCGGGAAGGAATTTTTCCAGAAATATATTAAAACAGGAAACAGTAAAATTAACACCTGATGTGATAATAAAAGAAAACAATGGAACATTTGAAGTAGAAACAGTATATAAAAATTACAAAAATTTTAGAATTAACAGAATTTATAAAGAACTGTATGAAGATATAAAAAGAAATAAAAATAAATATTCTTCAAATGAAATAGAACATACGAGAAATTATTTCCACAGAGCAAGAATATTCATAGAAAATCTATATCAAAGGGAAGAAACAATAGTAAAAGTAACAAAAAAAATTGTAGAACTTCAAAAAAAATTTTTTTATCATGGCATTTCCCATTTAATACCACTTACAAGAGTTCAGGTTGCAGAAGCACTTAATATTCATGACTCTACTGTAAGCAGAGCTACGAAAGATAAATTTGTTCAGTTGCCATCAGGAAAGATAGTGAATTTTGATTTCTTCTTCGATCCTTCTCTTCCCATAAAAGAAGAAATAAAAGCTATTATAGATAAGGAAGATAAAGACAATCCCATGAGTGATAAAGAAATATCAGAAATGCTCTCAGAACTTACCGGGATAAATCTGGCAAGAAGAACTGTAGCAAAATATAGAGAAGAAATGCATATTTCTTCCTCAAGAGATAGAAAATATGTTCAGTCATCAGAATACAGGAGATAAATATAATGGAAATTAATTGTCCAAATTGCGGGGAATTAAATGTAGATACAAAATTCTGTATAAACTGCGGAAGAAAACTAACAGAAAACATCACTTCTGACTTTGCATCTGATTTCAGTGATAGAGAAAAACAAATATCCTGCAATCAATCATATGAACATAGTGTCCGACCTACGGAGCAGGTTATAGGTAATGATGAAAAATTCTGTATAGTTTGCGGCCAGACTATTAAAATTTCCGCTTCAACCTGCACATACTGCGGGGCAACAGTAGAACCTGTAAAAAACAAGTACGAATACGAATGGAAACAACATGGTATCATTCTGAGAAAAGAAGGCAAGGGGCTTGGCATGATATCCTTTTTAACTGGATTGTTAGGACTTTTTTGCTGCCAGATTATGTTTGGTCCTCTTGCTATAATCATGGGGTATAGAGCCATTCAGTACGAATCAGAAAAATCACTCGGTAATATTGGCATAATACTGGGTATAATTGATATTTTAATTGTAATAATAGTATTTATATTAAAGAACATTCATTAAACATTTATTATGAAAGATTCCATTTTCTCCAGTATTTTTTTGAATAAATTTACAACAATAACTTCTCTTTTAGTTATAATAATATCTTTTATTCTTCCTGCTGACGGACTTGACAGAAGTACATGTGGCCTTTATATATTAACAAAATTACCATGTCCTGCCTGCGGGCTAACAAGAAGCGTTACCAGCATAAGTCATATGAAATTTGCTAAAGCCTTTTATTATCATCCTTTTGGTTTTATATTTTATATCATATTTTTATTCTTGGCTCTTTATAATTTTATGCCAGAAAAAATAAAAGATATTATAAAAGTATTTTTTATTAAAAATGAAGATATTATAAGATATATATTACTTTTTCTGATATGTTCATTTATGATATATGGTATAGCAAGATTTTTCTATGTACTTATTATTTAGGAAGATGTTCCGTATAATTTATTTTTTTATAATTCCATTTCCCATTTATTCTTTCCAGTTCATGAATAGATCCCAGATCTGCCTGAAAACTCGTATGGTGATTATCTGAATTACCAAGCAAATAATAAATTGTAGTTCTCATAATTCCTTTATGAAGAACAAGTAGCACTGTTCCTTTATTTATTTTATTTAATACATTATCAATACCACTTTTCACTTTTTCAATAAACTCATTCCTTATGTCGCCTTCAGGATAATCAAATTTCCAGAAATCTTTTCTCCATTCGGCAAAGAGAACAGGATCCTTTTCTTCAATTTCTTCAAGAGTAAGTCCTTCCCATCTGCCGAAATCTATCTCTCTGAACTCTATCATAGGATATAAAGGTATATTTCTGTTTCCTGCTATTATTCTGGCACCTTCTATAGTTCTACATAAAGTGCTTGTAAATATTACATCGAAATTTTCTGTTTTAAGAGCCTGACCGGCAGCTCTCATCTGCTCCTGTCCCTCATCACTTAAAGGAACATCGGTTTTCCCAAAAAACCTTATACTTGAATTTCCTGTAGTTTCGCCATGACGGACAAATATAAATCTTAAAGAACCATTTTTAGACATATATATAACTCCCTATTCTTGATGTAACATATAGCTCTAAATATTTATTATAACATTTTTTGACAGGGATTAACATGGTGAAAAGGATTAACAGGATTTTTTTAACCGGTACTATACAGGTAAACCTTTTCTCTATGGATAACTCTGTGTACAGGTGGATAACTTCA
>CAYSLJ010000065.1:26916-36557 GCA_964431735.1 uncultured Synergistia bacterium
GATAAAAGGATAAATAATCATCCTGTTAATCCCTGTCCCTGTGGATAAGTCTGTGTACAAGTGGATAACTTCAGATAAAAGGATAAATAATCATCCTGTTAATCCCTGTCCCTGTGGATAAGTCTGTGGATAAGTCTGTGGATAAGCCTGTAGATAACCTGTAAATAACAATAAAAACCTTTATATAATAACATTTATTGCCATGTGGATAACTATAAAAAATTCTTTCTGTGGATAACCTGTGGATAAGCCTGTGGATAACCTGTGGATAACCTGTTAATAAGTATATAAACTTTTACATAATAACATTTATTAACCTGTGGATAACTATAAAAAATTCTTTCTGTGGATAACCTGTGGATAAACCTGTGAATAACCTGTGAATAACCTGTGGATAAATAAATAAATATGCATAAAATATAAACTATTTTCCTGTGGATAAACCTGTGGATAACCTGTGGATAAACCTGTGAATAACCTGTGGATAACCTGTGGATAACTGACAAAGTGTTTACTAAATATAAATTATTTGCCTGTGAATAAATTTTACAAAAATTTCATCTGTGGATAACCTGTGGATAAGTCTGTGGATAACCTGTGGATAAATATAAAATACCTTATAATATAATAATATATAGCCTGTGGATAAAAATTTTAGTGTTTTTTTTTAAATATTATTAAATTTTTTTCCATATAATATATTACTATATATATATATATTAACTATTTTTACATTACAATAAAGGCTAATTTAACTATTTTACCTGTGGATAACCTGTGGATAAACCTGTGGATAGCCTGTGGATAGCCTGTGGATGGCGACCCCATGAAAAAAAATCTGTGGATATGTGGATAACTATTCACAGCTTATCCACAGGTTTATCCACAGATCGTAAAAAATACAATAATTAGGATTTATAATAGTTTTTACGAGCATAAAATGAGTTATCCACATATCCACAGGTACCTAATACTACTACTACTATATATATATATATATTATATTATTATATTATAGCCTGTGGAAAAGTGTATAATTTTTTTTGTAACTTTTTTTATTTACTATTTTTCTGTAAGAAGATATAATTATAATTACTTTCATAACAATTCATAATTAATGAGTGAGTAGTGAATAGTAAAATGAATCTCTTAACAGTTAAAGAACTAAAAAAATATTTCCCTGTAAAGAAGGGAATCATATTTTCTAAAGTAACAGGCTATGTAAAAGCAGTTGACGGTATAAATTTTTCTATCGGAAAAGGAGAAACACTTGGCCTCGTAGGCGAAAGCGGATGCGGGAAAAGCACTGCAGGAAGATTAATACTCCGTCTTCTTGAACCGACTGAAGGTAAAATATTTTTTAATGACAGGAATATTCTTGAGCTTAAAGCAGGAGATATGAATAGACTCAGAAAAGAGATACAGGTAATATTTCAGGATCCCTATGCTTCGCTTAATCCACGTATGACTGTAGGAGATATTATCGGTGAACCCCTGGATATTCACCGCCTTGCGTCAGGTAAAAAAAGAACTTTAAAAATTAAAGAACTGTTAAATAAAGTTGGCCTCAGTCCGTCTCATATAAACCGTTATCCTCATGAATTCAGCGGAGGTCAGAGGCAGAGAATAGGTATTGCAAGAGCTCTTTCCGTAGAGCCTCGATTTATTATTGCAGACGAGCCTGTTTCGGCTCTTGATGTATCAATTCAGGCCCAGATCATAAATCTTCTTTCTGATTTACAGAAAGAAATGGGACTGACCTATCTGTTTATATCTCATGATTTAAGTGTTGTAAAACATATAAGCAACAGAGTAGGAGTTATGTATCTTGGAAAATTAATGGAAATTGCACTTTCTGAAGAACTGTATGATAATCCCCTTCATCCCTATACAAAAGCTCTTTTATCTGCCATACCTGATCCTGATAATATTAATAATCGTATATTACTTGAAGGAGATGTTCCGGGTAATGTAGATATTCCTTCCGGATGCAGGTTCAGAACCAGATGCTGGCTTAAAGAGAAAATATGCATCGAAAAAGAACCGGATTTTTTAGAAATAAAGAAAGATCATTTTGTGGCATGTCATATAGTTAACAGGGAATGTTCGATATGAATTTTATCTCTTTACCTTCTTATGAGCTAAATTCCATAATTTATGAAAGTGACCGTACTCTGGTTTATAGAGGTTTCCACAAAGATCTTCCTGTTATTTTGAAATTTTTAAAAAAAGATTATCCTTCTTCTGAAGAACTGTTTATTTATAAACATGAGTATAATATTTTAAAGTCTATAGAAGTGCCGGGCGTAATAAAGGCTTATGATTTTATAAAGTATAATAACAAACCTGTTATTATACTTGAAGATTGTAACGGAAAATCACTTAAAGAGTTTATAAAATCAGGGCCTTTCAATATTGAAGACTTTTTAGAAATTGCTGTTACTGTTACCGGAATACTGAGACATATTCATCTGTTTAATATTACTCATAAAGATATTAATCCGTCAAATATTATTTTTAACCCTGAAATGGATATTATTAAGATTATTGATTTTGGTATATCTACATCATTACAGGAAGAAGCTTTTGATATAAGAAATCCTTCTTTTATATTCGGAACCCTTCCTTATATTTCGCCTGAACAAACAGGAAAAATGAATCGTTCTATAGACTATCGTACCGATCTTTATTCTCTCGGTGTTACTTTTTATGAAATGATTACAGGAAAAGTACCTTTTGAATCAGAAGATATACTTGAGATTATACACTGTCATATAGCTAAAAATCCTGTTCCTCCTTCAGAATGTAGCAAACACATTCCTGTAGCTATTTCTGATATTATATTAAAGCTTCTGGCAAAGAACCCTGAAGACCGTTATCAGAGTGCTACAGGGGTCAAAAAAGACCTTGAAGAGTGTTTGAGACAGTTAAAAAAATTCGGAGAAATAAAACCATTCCCTGTAATTACAGGCGATCTACCGGACAGACTCATTATTCCTCAAAAATTATATGGAAGAAATGATGAGCTTCTTCTGCTGATTGATTGTTTTAGCAGTATAGCTCCGGGTAAAAAACAGGTTGTTTTTGTTTCAGGTTATTCAGGTACAGGGAAATCTTCTCTTGTAATGGAATTTTCTAAAACTGTTACTAAATATAAAGGTTTTTTTCTTTCAGGAAAATTTGATGAATTTCAACGTATTCCTTACAGTGCAATAATTTTGGCACTGAGAGAACTTATTCATAGAATTCTCTCTGAAAAAGAGGAAAATCTTTTATCATGGAAAGAAAAAATACTTTCCTCTCTAGGAGCGAATGTAAAGCTCATTATAGATGTTATTCCTGAACTGAAATTAATAACAGGAGAACAGCCTTCTATCGAAGATGTTGGGATTTTAGAAAGTCAGAATAGATTTAACCTGGCCTTTCAGAATTTTGTTTCAATTTTTGCACATGATAAGCCTCTTGTTTTATTTTTAGATGATTTTCAGTGGATAGATTTATCTTCCGTTAAATTGATTGAATTATTTCTGACAAATGATAAAATTAAATATTTTTTCCTTATAGGAGCCTACAGGAATAACGAAGAGAATGATGCCCTTACAGTTATTATTAATAATTTGAAAAAAGAAGGTATAATAAATAAAGAAATTAATCTTTCTCCTCTCTCGTCTGACTCAGTTACATGTTTTATCGGTGATACCCTTTATCACCGCTGTGACTCTATAAAGGATTTATCTGAAATTATATTAGAGAAGACAGGAGGTAACCCTTTTTTTATAAAAGAATTTCTCAGGGTTCTTTATAAAAAACAATTAATTAAAATTGATATATGTGACGGATATTACCACTGTGATATAAAAGAGATTAAAATTCTGGATATTACTGATAATATGGTATTATATCTCTCTAAAAAACTTACGTCATTAAGTAAAGAAACAATTGAAATACTTGAATATGCATCATTTATAGGAAATGAATTTGATCTTATGACCCTTTCTGTAATATCGGAACAATCACCGCATAATATATACAGATACATGAAAGAAGCTATTTCAGAAGGTCTGATTTTTCCCTTAAGAGAACAGTTTATAGAACTGGATGATGAATATATAGAAGAAATTAAATACAGGTTTTCTCATAGTGGCATAAAACAATCGGTTTATTCTCTTATTCCTGAAGAAAATAGAAAGCTATTCCATTTAAAAACAGGTAATTTTTTATATAACACGTTTTCACATAAAATGGAGGAAAAAATTTTTGATATAGTAAATCATTTTAATTACAGTATTGATGCCGCAGGTTCTTCCCTGGAATTATATAAATATATAGAATTAAATTTAATGGCAGGTAAGAAGGCCAGAGCGTCCATGGCATGTGATATTGCACTTTCTTACCTTACAGTGGCTATAAATCATGTCTCCCTTAACGACTGGAATGACCGTTATGAACTTATTCTTTCTTTATACCAGGAAGCCTGTGAAGCTGCTTATCTTAATAATGACTTGAAAGAGGCTGAAGCTTTTATTGATATAATTTTAAAAAATGGACGATCAATTCTTGATAAAATAAAAGCTTATGAAATTAAAATACTATCATGTATTGCCAGTAATAAATTTTTAGAAGGATGTTCTATTTCCATATCGGTTCTCAGAGCTTTAAAGATAAACTTTCCTGAAAATCCTTCATTTTTTGATATAATTAAAAAGGGTTTTATTACTGATTTTTTGATTTTAAGAAAGAAAATTGATAAACTGATTTATTTACCTGAAATGACAGATCCGGAAAAACTTGCTGCAATGCGTATTCTTAGCTGTATGCTTTCTTCTTCAGTTCATTTATCCTTTAATTTTGTACCAATCATTTTTATGACTATGATAAGGTTAAGTCTTAAATATGGAAACAGTCCATTGTCTGCCTATGGTTATGTCGGTTACGCTGTTGGACGGGCCGTTGTACATGGTGGATATGAAAAAAGTTATGAAATAGGCAGAATTTCATTAAAACTCCTGGAAAAATTTAAAAATAAAGATATAAAGACAAAAGTTCTCTTTCTTTTTAATATTTTAAGACACTGGAAATTTCATATAAAAGATACAATTGAGCCTTTTTTAGAAGCTTACAGAATAGGTCTTGAAACAGGAGATTTTGATTATGCTTGTATTTCTCTGGTATGTTATTTTAACAGGTCTTTTTTTACGGGAAAAGAATTGACAGAACTTGAAAAAGAAATAAGGAAAATTACAGAAAATCTACATGATATTAAAAGAGATGAAACTGCTCAGGTTAACAGTATTTATCATCAGGTAATAATAAATTTATCAGGTACATCTGACCATCCTCATGTAATAAAAGGTGATTTTTATGACGAAACAGAAATGTTACCACTCTGTGAAAAATCGGGTAATAAAAATATCTTATATACCCTTTATTTAAATAAATTACTTCTTTCTTATCTATTCTATAATTATTCTGAAGCACTGGATAATGCAAATAATTTTGATAAAATTTCAGAATTATCTATAAAAATACTGGCTCTGCCGGTCCATCATTTTTATACTTCTTTAGCTTATCTTGCTGTTTATAACTCTTCTGATAAGTATCAAAAGAAGATTTTATTAAAAAAAGTTTATAGAAATCAAAAAGAGTTAAAAAAATGGTCTGAATGTATACCTGATAATTATCTTCATAAATTTTATCTTGTAGAAGCCGAGAAAATGAATGTTTCAGGTCAGGATATAAAGGCTATGGATTTTTATGATAAAGCTATAGCTCTTGCAAAAAAATATGAATATATTAATGAAGAAGCTCTTTCCTGTGAACTTGCAGGCAAATTTTATCTTTCCAGAAATAAGATTAATATAGCAAGAACATTTATAATAGATGCCAGATATTGTTATTTAAGATGGGGGGCAAAAAGAAAGGTGCAGGACCTTGAGGAAAGATATAAATTATTATTTACAGACAGATTTTATAAGTCCACCGGTAAAACTGTATCCAGTATAACACCTACAACTGAAAATACAGGAGAAATGCTTGATTTATTTTCAGTTATAAAGGCTTCTCAGGCTATTTCCGGAGAAATAAATCATAAGGAATTATTACAAAAACTCATGGATATAGTAATGGAAAATGCAGGAGCAGAAAAAGGTTTCTTGATTTTAAACAGAGAAGGTAATCTATTTGTAGAATACAGTGTTTTCTTTAATGATAAAAATAAAGAGAATATTACTATTTCAGTCGATTCCTGTGATAGACTTTCTTCCGCTGTTGTTAATTATGTGGCAAGAACAGGGGAATATATAATATTATCAGATCCTTCAGAAGAAGGCATGTTCACGAGAGATGAATATATTATAGAAATGAAACCTGCTGCAATATTATGTATTCCCATTATAAGACAAAACAATCTTATAGGAGTTTTATATCTTGAGAATAATAATATTAAAGGAACATTTACTCCTGATAGAATTAAAGTTCTTCAAATTTTTGCTTCTCAGGCCGCTATTTCTATTGAAAATTCACGTCTTTACAGAAAATATGTCAGTATTTTTGAAAATTCTACAGAAGGTATCTTTCAGCTGAAAAAAGACGGAAGATTGTTAACTGTAAATTCGGCTTTTGTTAATATTTTAGGTTATTCTTCAGTAGATGAATTATTAAAAAGCAGTTACAGTATAATGGAATATCACTTTGTAGATATGGAGAAATATAAAGAATTTCTGAGTATTATGGAAGAATACGGAATAATAAAGAATTTCGAATATAAAGCTTATAAAAAAAATGGTGATATTCTATGGCTTTCAGTCAATGCCCATAAAATTCAGGATGAATATGAACATGTTCTTTATTACGAAGGTCTTTTGGAAGATGTTACAGAGAAAAAGCATGCTGAAGAACTCAGGCTTGCCAGAGATGCAGCAGAGGCTGCAACAAAGGCTAAAAGTACATTTCTTGCAAATATGAGTCATGAAATAAGAACCCCTATGAATGCCATTCTTGGCTTTACAGAGTTACTGGAAGGTAAAATAAAAGATGAGCAACAGAAACAGTATTTATCTGCAATTTCTTCAAGCGGAAAGACTCTTTTAAGTCTTATTAATGATATACTGGATTTATCCAAAATAGAAGCCGGAAAACTTGAAATAAATTATAAACCTGTAAATATACATGCTGTTTTTAATGAAATAAAACATATTTTTTCTCAAAAAATCAATGAAAAGGAACTTGAACTGATAATAGAATTTAAAACGGATATACCGGAATATTTACTCCTTGATGAAGTCAGAATAAGGCAGATTCTGTTTAATCTTTTAGGTAATGCCATAAAATTTACCGACAGAGGAGGTCTTATTAAACTATCTGTAGCTAAAGAATACAGGGAAGAATATAAAATTGACCTTATTTTTTCTGTCAGTGATACAGGTAGAGGCATAGAGCCTGATCAGAAAGAATTAGTTTTTCAGGCTTTCAGGCAGCAGGAAGGTCAGAGTCAGGTAAAATACGGCGGAACCGGTCTTGGCCTTACTATTACAAAAAGGCTTGTAGAAATGATGAATGGTAAAATTACGCTGGAAAGTGAGGTAGGAAAAGGGAGTACTTTTTCTGTACTGTTAAAAGATGTTTCACTGCCAGATAAATTTGACGAATATGACATTCAAACAGAAGGGAACATAGATGATATTATATTTGAACCTGCTAAAGTACTTGTAGTAGATGATATAGAATCTAATAGAAATCTTCTGAAGGGATATCTTTCTTTTTCACCTTTAAACATTCTGGAAGCTGAAAACGGAAGAGAAGGAATTGAATTTACAAAAAAATATAAACCTGATATTATAATTATGGATATAAAAATGCCTGTTATGAATGGATTGGAAGCAACAAGAATATTAAAAGACGATGAATATCTCAAGGATATTCCTGTAATTATACTTACTGCTTCTGCTATGAAGGATTTTGAAAATAATATAATAAAATCAGGATGTAATGAGTGTTTATATAAACCTCTGAGCAGAAAAAAATTATTTGAAACACTTATTAAGTATCTGCCCTGGAAAAAAGAACATATTAAAGAAACTGATAGTAAGCCGGTAAATAATTTATCTGAAGAAGTAAAGGATAAGCTTCCTGAGCTTTTGAAAATTTTAGAGGAAGATATGATAAATAAATGGCATGTTATACAACAAAAATTTATTATCAGTAATATTCGAGGTTTTGGAGAAGAAATGGCAGGGTTAGGTGAAAAATATAACGTAAAACAACTTGTAGAATGGGGAGAGGATTTATTACATCATGCAGGGAACTTTGATAATAAAAAAATAAAAGAGCAGTTTAATTCCTTTCCGGATTTTATAGATGAAATTAAAAAATTGTAATTACCTGCAGTTAAATATTAAGGAGAACATTTTATGAATAATAATAAAGAAAAGCAGGAAATACCACTGGTATTAATAGTAGACGATGTGCCTAAAAATATTCAGCTTCTTGGAAATATATTGAATAATGAAGGTTACGATATTATTATTGCTGAAAATGGAAAAGAAGCTCTTGAGAGAATTTCAGATGTTTTACCGGATATTATTTTACTTGATATTATGATGCCTGAAATGGACGGTTATGAAACATGTAAGAGATTAAAAGAAAATGATAGAACCAGAGATATTCCTGTCATATTTTTAACTGCTAAAACTGAAATGGAAGATATAGTAAAAGGATTTAATGCCGGATCTGTTGATTATGTAACAAAACCTTTTAATTCAAAAGAACTTATGGCAAGAGTAAAGACCCATATTACATTGAAAAAATTATTTGATAAAGAAAAAGAATATGTAAAAGAACTGAAAGAATTAAATAAATTAAAAAATAAATTCCTTGGTATTGCAGCACATGATATCAGAAGTCCTATTGCAACGATGCAGATGAATATAGAATTTTTATTAAATATATTAACGGAAAATCTTACAGAAGAGCAGATTGATATTTTAAAAGATACAGAATATCTCGTTAATTATATGAACAGACTCCTGAGTGATATACTGGATATAACTGCAATAGAAGCAGGTAAACTTACACTTAATATGCAGAAACAGGATTATATGGATTTTTTAACATATAATATAAAAATGAATAGAATATTGTCAGATAAAAAAAATATAAAGATTAATTTTATTTATGAAGATAATCTGCCTGAGATATTGTTTGACAGAGATAAAATGACTCAGGTTATGAATAATTTAATCGGTAATGCTGTGAAATTTTCTAATAAACATACAACAATAACTATTGACGTTAAAATGAAAGATAATTATATATTTACAGATGTTATAGATGAAGGTCAGGGGATTCCTGCTACTGAATTATCAAAATTATTCAAGGAATTTCAGCGGGTCAGTGTAAAACCTACAGGTAATGAAACAAGTACAGGTCTGGGGCTTGCTATAACAAAGAAAATAGTAGAAGGGCATAATGGTATAATAGGTGTTGAAAGTGAAAAAGGAAAAGGGTCGAGGTTTTATTTTGCTTTACCTGTAAATTAACCTGACAATGTCACATTTAATAAAATAGCAATTAGCTGTTGGTTTTCAGTTAATAAGGGGTTGTCAAGAAATAACCCAATCATATTTACGTCTATATCGTGACGC
>CAYSLJ010000066.1:0-4897 GCA_964431735.1 uncultured Synergistia bacterium
GCAGAAACACGGCCATTTCCGGAAATTTTGTAAATTTTATTCAGCCATGTACAGAAATGAGAATAATAAGCTCCTATGATATTTGTGAGAGCAAGTGCTTCTTCTTCATGATGATAATTATTAATTACCATCTCTACAAGTTCTTCCATAGTAACATCATTATGGTATACGTTATGCATCTTTTCCAGTACATCTTTATCATGAGTTAAAATATGATAAAGAGTCGATTTACCTCTCTGCATCCTGGCCCATATATATAAAATATCCATTATTGCCACAGTTCTTTTCTTCTCATCACTGCTATCAAGGAGGGGAAGCAATTCTGTAAAATCTCTTTTTCTCAAATGTTGTATAAGTCTGTATTTTCCTGTTCCTTCAATAATTCCTGCCACTACATCAGACCAGAATTTTGTCTGAACTACTCTGGGAATAAATGGTATACCGATATAATCCAGAAGATAGGAAAAAATAGAAGCAAATGGGAAAGACAGAATACTCCTGAAAAAATTCATTCTCTTAACACCTTCGGTAAATCCTCTTATGCTATTATGAGCATAAAGATAACTTCCATTGGCAAAAGCAAGGACAAAAAACCTGGCCCACCTTATAATCGTTTCATCTTTAAGAAGTATGACAACCCTTTTATCAAAAACAAATTCGGCACCTCTGAGTAAAGGTACAGAAAATCCTGTCCAGAAAAGGGAATTGGCAATATTTTCAAAATTTATATCTTCAAATCTCCATTCTCTCGGATCAAATCCTGAATTGGATGTAAGATCGGCTATTACATTTCTGATAAAAGTAATGCCAAACCATATAAGCGTATAAAAACCTATTGTCATAGAAGCAGGTACGGCAGCTATCGTTATTTTCATCAGATTTTTCAATGTCGGATTGAGATAATCCCAGAATTTTTTCAAATCTACATGGGTGAGATGTTCTTCATCTCCTACAAGATTCTTTTTAAATTCAGAAGCTTTTCCGAGAGATATAATTATATTTCTTAAATCATCATTTTTTGCGTCCCCTGACAATATATTATTACCGAGAGATATATCTATATCAAATGGCACCTCTGTATGAGTTTTATAAACATATTTCCGGGAAGAACTTTCCGGGATAGACGTGAGACGAATAAAACCCATACCAGGAATTTTCGGATCGCGGCCTGTCGAATCACTTCCGCACCTTGTATTCAAAGGATTTTCATGATAATATTCCCAGGATTTAAAGAATTCATCTTCAGGAATATCAGTAATATGACACCTCTCACAAAAGCTTTTCATATCTTCATAAGAACCTCTGTTAATAAGATAGATAAAATTATTCAACATATGATATTCCATAGGATTACGATATATGCTGTCCTGCATATTAAAGGTTTCAACCTGTGTAATATATTTATGATGTCTTATAATAGTAGTAATTGCATTCTTTATGCCCACTTCCAGAGGGTGAATATATACGGTTTCACCTGATGAAGCTCTGAGAGATTTGAGGACTTCTTCTTTGGAAAGGAAAGCAGAATCATAATCAAAAGCGGCTTTATTCTCAAAATATTTCAATCTCAATTTTTCAGGCGTAAGCTCTTCATATTTGCTCCTGGCCATTTTATAAAGATATTCAAGGGCATTAAGATCTGTACGGGATTTTCTTTTCTGTTTTACTTCTTCCTGAAATGTCTCGTATTGAGCCTTCAGGGCAAGAATCCTCCTGTGAAGGACAGGTTTCAATCTCCTGTAAAGTAATTCGCCGAGATGTTTTCTTGATGCCTGCCCTTCAAGGACAATACATTTTAAATCTTCCCATAGCAATGGTTTCACTGTAAGAACATCCAGATTAAAGGTACCGAAATTCAATTCCTGAAGACAGTTTTGATTAAAATTCTCCAGCATACGCCTGATAGTAAGCTGTCTGTGCGATGTATTTTCCTTCAAACCTTCCCTGAAAAAAAGAAGCTTTTCTTTATTCAGAGTCAGAAAATCAATATATTCTTTTACAGTCTTAAAATAAGGAAGTAAAAACATAAAATGTTCTCTGTTCCCTGCTTTACCGACAGAAAATTCTATACCCATACAGACTCTTATTCCAAGAATCTCTCCTGCCCTGACAGCTTCCTGGACTATTCTCGTATCAATAAAATTATAGTAAGCAAGGGTAACTTCTGAAATACCTTTAATAAAGGCATCTAACAGTACCTGAGAAGGAGTTTTTCTGCCTTCTGAAAGATTATCATGAACATGGCCATCCCAGCCGAGATCCATTTCACATAGTTTTTTTCCTGTCTCAGGAACTTCTATGAGCAGATTTTTTTTCAATAACTCTCTTATTACAGCAGGATGGCCGTGAGAAGCTCTGGTAAAGTCCGTCATAAATTCCATCTGTTTTCGCAGATTTCCCTTGTTTTTAACTACTTCTTTCATAAGAGCTGCCTGAAGTCTCGCAGTATTGAGAGGCATTGCCAGATTCTGTGCATAAAGGGATTCCTGTATTAAATTTTCCAGAGCGTCAAGCCTTTCTTCATATTTTTCAGATTCTAACTGCTGAACAATATTTATATAAGCCATAGCAATACGTATACGTCTTTTGGCGATTTCCTTTTTAAATCCGCTCGGGTGGGACTTTAAAGGAGGAGTTTCTATGGGCTGTTCAATCTTGCGATTGAGGACATTTACAAGAAGCCTGACTTCCCTGTCGAAACTCATAAAATTTATAAATTTATTGGCAAAAGTTCTTAACATGTTCACTCACAGTCTGATGCTCAGGATGACCGGAATAAAGGTAAAAGTCATTATCTGGCAAAATACAGAGCGGATTTCACAAAAGTCCTGAAAGCAATTTACTCGTGATGCGTGACGCGTGATGCGTGATGCGTAACAGAAATATTCTGTAACTATTATCTTGATATTGTCATATTACCTGTTTTGATAAAATAATTATAGCGATTAACTTTAATTATTAACTGAAAACTAACAGCTAATTGCTATTTTATTAAATATGACATTGTCATGTTATTTTTACCTGTATATTATTTTATTTATTTCCTTAAAATCCTTCAAAATATATGGAAATATTTATTTTTTGATGAATCGTAATGCATGATGTGTCACGCGTTACGATTTTCCCTGTTACATCAATCACAAAAAAGTGGTATGAGGGAAAATTTAGTCACATCCACAAGTCCCCTGTCTGTAAGTTTCAATTCAGGTATAACAGGTAAAGCAAGGAAAGACATAGTCATAATTGGATCAGATAATACACAGCCAAGACTGCGGGCCGCATCTGTCATATCTTTTATTCTGTCTCTTACTTCTTCAATGGGAAGATCGGACATAAGACCTGCAATAGGAAGAGGAAGTGATGCAAGAACCCTGTCATTACTGACAACGCACTGACCGCCTTTCATACGTACCACTTCAATAACAGCAGTAATCATATCTTTATCATTTGTTCCCACTACAATAATATTATGACTGTCATGATTTACACTTGATGCTATGGCACCGTGTTTCATGCCAAATCCTTTTACAAAACCGATACCCACATTGCCTGAAGCAAGATGTCTTTCTATTACGGCAATTTTGAGTAAATCCTTCTCTGTATCGGCAACAGCCATTCCGTTATATACAGTAAATTCTTCTACAAGATTTTTTGTAATTATCTGTTCTGAGACAATACCTATTACCCTGCCTCTTGCATTACCATTCATATGTAACGGCAGAGGAACGGAAAAATCCAGATCATTCCAGTTTACATTTACAGTACTTCTCAGAGGCATTTTTTCAATATCTCCTCTTATCTTTCCGAGGAATTTCCCATCTTCTGCCACTTTTATACCTTTCTGATAAACCTGTCTTATATTAAAAGACTCAAAATCATCAAAAACAACCATATCTGCATAATAGCCGGGAGCAATTGCACCTGAATGTTTCAGCCCGAAATAACGGGCAGTATTTATAGTAGCAAGCTGAATGGCCAGTACAGGATCGAGTCCTTCTCCGATAGCAGTTTTTACAATATAATCAATATGTCCTTCACTCAGAAGATCATCGGGATGACGGTCATCTGTGCAGAAACTGCATCGGGAAGCATTATATAAATTTACAAGAGGTAACAGTGGTTTTAAATTTCTTGCAGTAGTGCCGTCCCTTATCATAATATGCATACCTGCTCTGAGTTTTTCCCCTGCTTCTTCTACTGTTGTACATTCATGGTCAGAACCTATGCCTGCCACAATATATGCAGAAAGGTCTTTCCCGGTAAGTCCGGGAGCATGACCGTCTACAGGGCGGTCTTCTGCTGTTACAAGTTTTTCTAACACATCAGGAACACGGTAAATAACACCGGGATAATTCATAACTTCCGCAAGTCCTATGACTCTCGGATAATTAAACATCATAACAAGATCTTCTGCCGTCAGGCTTGCTCCGGAAGTTTCCATATGGGTGGCGGGAACACAGGAAGGAAGCATAATATACACCCTGAGAGGCAAGTCTCTGCTTGTATCACGAATATATCTGACTCCTTCAATACCCAGTACATTTGCAATTTCATGAGGATCGGTAATCACACAGGTAGTACCATGAGGGATTACGGCACGGGCAAATTCAGGAACTGTTACCATAGAACTTTCAAGATGGACATGGGCATCAATAAAGCCGGGACATAGATACTGACCTTTTAAATCCACTGTTTCTTTTGCTTCATATTCACCGAAACCTGTAACGATTCCGTTATATACTGCTACATGAGTTTCATAAATCTCTCCTGAAAAAACATTTACGAGTTTTGCATTCTTTAGAAGAAGATCTGCAGGTTCTTCTCCCCTGGCTGCTGCAATGAAATGTTCGAACATGTAATTTCTCCTTCGTGACGCGTGACGCGTGACGCGTGACGC
>CAYSLJ010000066.1:4997-36316 GCA_964431735.1 uncultured Synergistia bacterium
TGATACAGCTTAAAAGTCTTTCAGGCCAGGAAAAAACTGTAGTGGAAAGATGTATCAGAGAAGCGGTAAAACTTAATTTCGACGATGCATATTTCGATAAAATGGGAAATTTTATCGGCAAAATAAAACTGGGCACGGGAAAAGGGAAAAAAATAGTTCTTACAGGACACCTTGATACAGTAAATGCCGATCCGTCAAAATGGGATGAAGAAATAAAACCTTATTCTGCAGCAATAAAGGATCAGAAACTTTACGGCCGTGGCGCATCAGATATGAAAGGTGCCTTTGCCACAATGTTTCACGCGTTAAAACTTGTAAAAGAACTTGACGGAAACGAATTTGACGGCGAAGTCTACATAGTAGGAACAGTAGTGGAAGAACTTTTTGAAGGAGTATGTTTCCTGGAAGCCATTAAAAAGATACAGCCTGATTATGTAATCATAGGTGAAGCATCTGAGTGCAGACTGAATATCGCTCAGAGAGGAAGAGGAGAAATCCTGATAAGTATCTTTGGATATGGCAAACATGCCTCTGTAGGGCGAACTACAGTTAACCCTATAGAACAGGTTGCCTTTATTATAGAAGCTTTCCATGTATGGTACAGATCTGAAGCTGTAGGTCTCCTGGGTAAAAGAAACATTGTTCCTACCGATATAAAAATTCCTTTAGGAGGAGGGGGAGGTGTTGACAGCAGAGGCGGAAATTCCACTGTTCCGAATGAAGTAGAACTTACTTATGACGTGAGAACCCTTCCCGGTGATACGGAAGAATCAATTATTAAAATAGTAAAGGACAATATGGCCAATGTAATAGAACATGGTCAGAAATTATATCCTTCATTGAAAACACCTGTTGTGGAATATGCAACAGATGAATGTATGACCTATACAGGAGTAAAGATAAAACAGAATAAATTTGCTCCTGCCTGGCAGACAGATGAAGGAGACGAAGTAGTTATAAAAGCAAAAGAAGGCCTTATGAAAGTAGAAATTCCCGTTGAAATAGGTGCATACAGTTTCTGCACAGACGGAAGTGCTGTAGTAAAATACAGAGAGCTATATCCTGATAAAAAATGCCAGATTATAGGTTTCGGCCCTTCTCTGGAATGTCTTGCTCATACGACAAATGAATATATAGAAGTAGGAGAAATGAAAAAAGCCTTTAAAGGTTATGTCAGTATTGTGTCAGAACTGTTGAGAAAGTGAATGGTGAATGGTGAGTCCCATAGGCGAACCACTGTGTTCGCCATGTATCTGTAAATAAGCATCACGAACCACGCGTAACGCGTGACGCGTAAGGGTCACGATTATATCGCATTACGCATCACGCATTACGCATCACGATATTATAAGGAATAAGATTATGAAATATATACTTTTAATACTATTCTTAATTATCTCTGTAACAATTCCTGTTCTGGCAGATATAGAAAAAATTTCTCTGCCTGTAAAGCCAGATTTTATTATATCCTCTTCCGGTAAAACCACAGCAAACACCAGTAATACTGACGGTGATGGAGAAATAAAAGATGAGGAAACTATTGAGCTTATAGAAGGGGAATATATTAATGTTATAAAACCGGAAGACATTGAAAAAGGCTATGTACAATTTGAAATGGATTTTGTAACAATCCCATATAAAGATAATACTGCGACTGAAACATATTTTCCCATTCTTATTCGTATAGATACAGGAAGTCAAACAGAATTGAGAATATTCAGCAGTTTTCTGGAATATCAGTCCCCGACATGGGGGTTTAATGACATTTCCGTAGGTTTTAAATGGAATTTCAGAGACGAAAACCCATCTATGGCTTTACTTGGAACGGTGGAATTTCCTTCCGGAAGTGGCGGGTTTGGAGATGGTGCGCCGGAACCGGGAATTGCCTATCTTATAGATTATCAATTTAATGACAGCTGGGATATTTCAGGAACAGTACTGGTTATGAATAATAATGACACAAACAGCAAAAAAAGATATAATCAAATTATTTCAGGTATGCAGCTTGGTTATAAAATAAATAAGAATCACTATATTTTTATTTCAGGAGGAGTAAAATACCCGAATAAAGATCCAGGCGGAGTAGGACTTACAAATCTCAATACAGGTTATACCGTAAATTTAAATGATAATTTACAGATGACTCTGAATGTGACAAGAGGTTTAGCATGTATAGATAAAGCATGGCTATTTAACATAGGCTTCAATTATAGATTTAAATAGACATTTAAGGAGGAACGTGTATGAAAAAAGTTACATGGTTTTTATTAATTATTACTGTTGTATCAGGTTTTTATCTCATGTACTGTAAAGAACCGGTAATATCGAAAGCAAATGATATTACAGATATAGCAAAGGAATTTTTCAATTTGCTTTTACAGGAAGATTTTAAAACTGCTGAAACCTATTTTGATACCACTATGAAAACTGCTCTCCCTGAAGAAAAACTCAAAGATGGCTGGAAAGGCTTTATAAGCAACGCAGGAAATTTTAAAAAAGAGACAGGTACAAAAAAAGATAAAGCAGGTGAATACGATGTTGTATATATAACATGCGAATTCGAAAAAACTCCTGTTGACGTAAAAATTGCCTTTAACAGCGGGAAAGAAATAAGCGGTTTATGGTTTATCTCTCCGCAAAAAGAAGTAAAACCGGAGGAATTAAAAAAAGGTGAAATTACCGATCTGGCGAAGGATTTTTTCAAATTGCTTTTAAAAGAAGATTTTAAAACCGCCGAGACCTATTTTGATAGTAATATGAAAAGTGCCATTCCTGAAGTTAAACTTAAAGGAGCCTGGAAAACTCTTCTTGCACGGACAGGAGCTTATAAAGGCCAGAAAGGTATGAAAAAAGACACAGAAGCAGGTCTTGATGTTGTATTTATAAATTGCTCCTTTGAGAAAGGCCCTATAGATGTAAAAATAGTATTTAATGAAAACAAAGAAATAAATGGGTTATGGTTTCTTCCCGGTAAGTAGTGAATAGTGAATATTGAATAGCAGGGGCGAACCACTCGGTGAAAATACGCATCACACATCACGAACTACCCGTTATGCGTCACGCTCGAAAGGAGTTAATTTATGAAAAAATTTCTTCTCTTTATTTCATTGTTTATTATTTTAACCGGTATCTGTTACGGGCAGAGTGACAGATCTTGCGAAGATCTGGCAAAAGAATTTGTTGATTTACTGGCAAAAGAGAATTTTACACAGGCAGAAACCTGTTTTGACAGCACAGTAAAAGTATTAATGCCTGCAGATAAACTTCAGTCAATCTGGAAAGAACTCCTTGCTGAAACAGGGTATTTTAAAAAAGAGACACGTATCAGAAAAGACAAAAAATCAGAATATGATATTATATATATAACATGTGAATTTGAAAAAACTTCTGTAGATATTCAGTTAGTATTTAATAATAAAAAAGAGATAAGCGGTTTCTGGTTTCTTCCTCCCGGCACTTCCCTTGAATATAAAACTCCTGCCTATATAAAACCTGATAGCTTTACAGAAAAAGAAATAACAATAGGTTCCGGGGAATGGTCTCTACCGGGAACTCTCACTGTACCGAAAGTGAACGGTTCTGTCCCTGCTGTCATACTCGTCCATGGGTCGGGGCCAAATGATCGTGATGAAACAGTTGGCGCAAATAAACCTTTCAGAGATCTTGCCCTCGGACTTGCCTCCCGGGGAATAGCTACCCTTCGTTATGAAAAAAGAACAAAGACATATGGTGAAAAAATGGGTTCAATGAAAGAACTTACGGTGAAAGAAGAAACTGTTGACGATGTTCTGGAAGGATTAAAATTACTGCAAAACACAGAAGTAATAGACTCTAAGAAAATCTTTATACTGGGTCACAGCCTGGGCGGCACCCTTATTCCGAAGATAGCAGTCCTTACTCCTGACGCAGCAGGTTTTATCATAATGGCAGGTGCAACATTACCGCTGGACGATAAAATTCTGGAACAGATAAATTATATTTACTCTCTTGACGGGAATATAAGTGATGAGGACCAGGTAAAATTAGATGAAGTAAAAAGGACTGTCGAGAAAATAAAAGCTTTAAATGAAAATTCACCGGATGAATTACTCTATGGTGTATATCCGAAATACTGGCTTGATTTGAGAGCATATAATATTTTAGAAACAGCAAAACAGATAAAACAGCCGATGTTAATACTTCAGGGAGAAAGAGATTATCAGGTTACTATGGAAGATTTTAAACTCTGGAAATCAGGACTGGCAGGTCAAAAAAATGTAGAATTTAAAACCTATCCTCTCCTCAACCACCTGTTTATAGAAGGAGAAGGTAAAAGCAGTCCCGATGAATACATGTATGGAGGAAATATACCGGAATATATTATAAAAGATATTTCAGAGTGGATTTTAACAAAGAAAAATGAATAAAGTAAGTATTTTTTTAATCACTGTAATTTTATTATCGATTATTCTTTTCAATGTATATTCTTTAAGCCTGAACAAAACATGCCATACCTGTTCTATGTATATACCCTATTATCAGTGTTCGCCATAATTACGATTCTATGGTGTAAACATAAGAAAGTTACTGAGGTGAGTATAAATAATGCATATTTTATTCTCGTGACGCGTAACGCGTAACGCGTGACGGGAGGATGCAATTTATTACATGCTCAGGTCAGTAATTACAAATTCTTTCTCCTACTGTTTTTTATATGTATGCCGGAAAAATTTAACTGAGTAAAAGGAGGAACTTTTTATGAAATGGAAAAACTGGTCAAAAGAATTAATGGATGTTATAGGTCTGAAAAAAGAACCTGTCAGCATAACCTATACTGACAGCGTAAATTTCGAAGTATCAAAAAAGAAGGTATGGGTCTGCGGAGCAATAGGTAAAGCATCGGCAGGAGAAGTCATAGACCTTACAAAAGAAAATTCCGGTTGCAGCGGAGGTTCTCAGTATCTCGGTCTTGGAGGATTTCGCCCTGAAGATATGAAAACATTGAGAGAATTTCTTATTGACGGAGAAAAACTTTACGCATGTCCTTCTGCCATACATCGTTCAATGGCTATGGCAAAAATAAAACCTCCTGTGGGACTGGCAGAACATATTATATTTGCTCCGCTGAGTAAGGCAGAGTTAAAACCCGATGTAGTAATATTCATATGTAATGCCTGGCAGGCAGCAAGACTGGTACATCTTACCACTTTTGAAACAGGTCTGCCTATGGAATGTGATCCGTCAGGTTCACTGTGCCGGTCTGTCATTACTTATCCGCTGATTACAGGAAAAGTAAATATATCCTTTGGTGATATTACAGCAAGAAAAATGGTAAGACTTTCCGAAGATGAACTTTTTGTAACATTACCATATATTCAGCTTCAATCTTCTATGGAAGCTATTCCATTCTGCACTGCAGGTACGGCAAAAGGAAGGATTCCTGAAGCCATGAGGGAACTCATGAAACGTTCAGGAGGAGAAGTGCCGGAGTTATACTGAGCGTGATGCGTGATGCGTGATGCGTAAAGCGTAAGAAACGTGAGAGATAAATTGTTTCCGCCCGTCACGATAACAGAGGAAATTTATTATGAAAAAAAATATTGAAAAATTACAGAAAGCTATAGAAGATTCAAATTATATTGTTGCTCTCACAGGTGCCGGCATATCTACAGGTGCCGGGATACCTGATTTTCGCGGTAAAGGCGGTATTTATTCAACAGGACTTTATGATCCCTATAAAACCTTTGACTATGACTATTTCAAGAAAGATCCGTCCCATTTTTTTAAATTTGCAAAAGATTTTATAGGGCTTTATGATAAAATTGTACCAACACAGGGACATAAATTCCTTGCAGAACTTGAACAAAAAGGTAAGCTAAAAACTGTTATAACACAGAATATAGACGGCCTTCATCAAATGGCAGGTTCAAAACATGTCATAGAAGTTCATGGAGGTTTTACAACTTCCCACTGTATTAAATGCAGGAAATTTTATGATTTTAACTGGCTGAAAGAAGAACTGGCACATAAAGAGGAGTTGAGATGTTCCTGTGACGGTCTCATCAAACCTGACATAGTATTTTTCGGTGAACCGGTGGAAGGTATGCATACTGCCATGAGAGAAGCAGCAGAAGCAGATCTGTTCCTTGTCATGGGTTCATCTCTTACTGTACAGCCTGCTTCATTACTGCCACAGATAACGGAAGGAAAAGTCGTTATCATAAATATGGGTGAAGTAATGTTTCCCGAAAGAAAAACCTTTCTAAGGTTCGACTCTGATATAGATTCTGTCGTTAAAGAATTGCATATATGAATATTCCGGTTATTAAAACAGAAAGACTCATATTGAAAATTTTAGACACAACATTTGCAAAAAAGGTGTCAGATTTTCATATAAGAAACAGGGATTTTCATGAGAAATGGGATCCCCTGAGAGATGAATCATACTACAGGCAAGAATATCATCGGAAAGAACTGGAAGATGAATTGCATAAGATAAACCATGAGCTGATGTTTAAAATCTGGTTTTTCAAAAAAGAAGATAGGGACTTTGAAAAACCACTGGGGTACATTTCTTTCAGTAATATTATAAGGGGTTGTTTTCAATCCTGTCACCTTGGATATAAAACAGATAAGGACGAAATAAATAAAGGTTATACTACGGAAGCACTCGGGGCAGGAATTGATTTTGTTTTCAAAAAGTTAAAACTTCACAGGATTGAAGCCAATATAATTCCGGGAAATATTCCCTCTTTCAGGGTTGTGGAAAAGCTAGGATTCCTTAATGAAGGTATTTCGAAAAAATACCTCAGGATAAACGGTATCTGGCAGGATCATGTTCATATGGTTCTTTTAAACGAAAATATGGAATAAGATATGTCGGAATATCTTACTGACCTGAGCATAAGCATTTAATAAAGGTCTTCCTCCCGTCACGCGTTACGCGTTACGCGTCACGAGAGCATATATTTATTATTTATGCTCACCTCAGTAAAATAAATGGCATCTGGCAGGCTCATGTTCATATAGTTATTTTAAACGAAAATATGGAATAAGGAGAGAAAATTATGAAAATATCAAATAATCAACAGATATCCTTCTCTAAAATAGATCATCCGGTAGAAGCTTTTGTAACTCCTCCCAATGACACCCTTGCAGGTCTGCTTATGGATAAACTCCCGAAAGACAGTATCGACATCAGAGGAAACATAGGCGGAAAAGATTTTAACTATAATTACAGCATGAAAGAAAATAAAATCGGTATGCATGGCTCATATGACGGTATCAAATTTGATTCAGAAGGTACTCTTTCACGGGAAGTAAACCTTAAAGGTTCTACGGGAAAAAATAGCCTTACAAGCAAAATAATACCTCAGAATATGGGTCCCTTTACCGACAGTCAGACAGGAGACATATCGGTAAAAGAAAAAGTAGACTTCAATATATGGACAGGTATAATATCAGTCACCGGCTCTATAGGAGGAGAAGAACTTGAAGAGACAATCAAAGCCAGTGAAGACGGAACTAAAATACTGGATTTCGGTAATATAGGCAAATGGAAAATAGAAAGGGAAGTAGTGAGAACAGATAAAGGCTTTCATATAAAAGGCACAATAGGAAATTTATCTTTTGAAGAATTTATTACGGCTAAATAACAGAAATTCTTACAAAACTAAAAAATCTGCAGGAAAAATTAAATAATTAAACGAATTTTTTATATATTAAAAATCGGGAATATTTTTAAAGAAAGGGGCAGGTGAATTTTTTATTTATGGAAGAAGAAAAAAACAAAATACCGGAAGATCTCAACTTGCTTTCTCCTGAAGATTTCAGAAAAAAAGTCTGGAGTGTTGAAGGGACAAAATTCCTCCTTTCCGAGATGATCCGTCTGGGCTTCTGGCCTAAAGAGAGGACTTTTGAAGATTTACAGCCTTCCGATGAAACTGCCAGAAGGAGAGAACTTGAGCATGAAATAAATTCTCTCAGGGCTAAAATCGGTAAATACGGGAATGAAGAAAAAATCTTAAAACAGATAAGACAGCAGATGTGGGATGAAAGTAAAAAGAAAAGGGCAGAGAAAAAACTCCGGAAAGAACAGGAAAAAGCCGAAAAGAAAAGACTTTGGGAAGAAAAAAAAGAAGGTCTCATACTTTATCTCGGTCACGGAGTATCAGGAGGATTATCAGATGAAATATCTGATCATGGAAAACTACAGAACCTGGGATTGCCTGAGATTTCAACACCTGTAGAACTGGCAAAATATATGGGAATAGAAATTTCAAAAGTCCGATGGCTTACTTACCACAGAAACTGCACTACCATGTCTCACTATCACAATTTTACCATACCCAAAAAAAGAGGAGGCACCAGGAAAATTTCTTCGCCAAAACCGCTGCTTCGTAAAGCGCAGAACTGGATAAAGGCAAATATTCTGGATAAAATTCTACCTGAACCATGTGTCCACGGGTTTATAAAAGGTAAATCAATTATGTCAAATGCTACGGGACATATAGCCAGTGAACTGGTAATAAATATGGATCTGAAAGACTTCTTCCCTACCATAAAGTTTAAAAGGGTAAAAGGCATGTTCCGTTCCTTCGGTTATTCGGAATCCGTATCAATAGTGTTATCCCTTCTCTGTACAGAACCTCCCAGGGAAAAAGTAAGCTATAAAGGAAAAATCTACGATGTTTCCCTTGGAGACAGAGAACTTCCTCAGGGAGCCTGCACCAGTCCTGCAATTACAAATATCATATGCCGTCATATGGACATAAGGCTCAGGTTAAAAGCGGAAAGTCTGAGTTTCAATTATACGAGATATGCAGATGATCTCACGTTCTCCGGCAATTCAATGAAACATACAGGCAAACTCATTAAAGATATTACTTCCATAGTAAGCAATGAAGGCTTTGAAGTGCATCCCGATAAAACAAGGGTTTTTCATAAATCCAGAAGACAGGAAGTGACAGGTATCGTTGTAAACAGGAAACTTTCCATAAGCAGGGATGAAATAAAGAAATTCAGGGCCATTCTTCATAACTGTGAAAAACATGGCATTGAGAGCCAGAATAAAGAAAAACATCCGAATTTTATTGCCTATCTCAGAGGCTACTGCAGCTATATATCTATGGTAGACAGTGAAAAAGGGAAGAAATTCAGAGAACAGCTTGACAGGATTTCCGGCAGTTAAGGAGGAAGAGACATGAAAAAAAGAACCTTTGAATTTATAGAAGGCACATCGAGTAAATTCTGGTCCATATGGGGAGAAGGTACAGGCCATACAGTTCATTTCGGACGTATCGGAACAGAGGGACAGAAACAGACTAAAAATTTTTCCTCTGAAGAAGAAGCAAAAAAATCCTACGAAAAATTAATTAAAGAAAAATTAAAAAAAGGATATATAGAGATTATAGAAGGAGAAAGTCTTGAAAAAATTTTCGCATGTCCTCCCGGTGTTGAAGAGAAAAAGCGATATCTTATTAAAATGCTGAAGCACACCAGCAGTAAATTCAAATCAAAAGCTCTTATCTGTCTGTCAGATAAAAAATATATATCACCTGAAATACTTCAACATATTACAGAATGTATTAAAGACAAACATCCTTCTGTACGTTACAGTTCAGCAAAAGCCCTGGGAATTCTCTGCAGTAAAGAATATTTCGGAGAAATCCTTAATAATATTGACATGTTAAGCTCACTGCCTGAACTTAACAACGAGAAAATTAAAGTCATAGTAGCACTTCAGGAACTCAGAAAAGATGAGAAACCATTTGTCGCTGTTATGGCAGAAGAAGGTCTCAGAAAAATCGGCCATAAAGAGACAATAGAAGATATTTCAAATAAGGCACTTGATAAATTTCCGCCTGAACTTAAAGATATGCTTGAAAGGGAAGATAACGGATTTACGGAAAAATTCAAATTACTATTATCTAAAGAAAAAGACGGGAAATTACTGGAAGCACTCTATGATATAGATAAACTTGCTGCAAGAAAAACTCTGCAGGAAGTAATCCTTACGGCAAATCTGCCGAAATACTGGAACAATATAAAATCCATTTATAAAAGAGCAGAATACAGAATAGATATGGAACTGTTCGGCTTACTTGCCTACAGAATAGAAGTTACACCTCATCAGAAAGCGGAATACATCTATGGTTCATGGTTTGAATTAAATGATACGAATATAAAGAATGTAGAAACTTATGCACTGAAAGATAAAGAAAAATTTCAAATGTTAAAATCATCGGTGCCGAAAAACAGACTACTGGCAAAAGAAGAGTTAACAGAGATACTGGAAAAATTAAATTTTGAAGATCAGGATATATGGGGAGTCATGAGATATACCCTTTATTACGGTGTAAATTACGAAATTAATGATAAGACCGGAAAAGAATTAAAGGATCTTATTGAAAGCGGAAAGCTGGAACAGCTTATAAAACCGGAGGAGCAAACTGGAGGAATTGCAGGTAAAATTGTAGAAGGACTCAAAAGTATAGTGAGCGGTAAAAAGGCGGATCTTCCAATAGAAAGCGCCGGTAATATGATGTCTTATAGTAAATTCGACTACATTATGAAGAAAATGAAATTTAATAACAGAGAGAGTAACCTTATAAGACAAATTGCGGCAGGGCCCAGTTTAAACGCAGGATGGTATGAACTTAATGACTGGAATATAAATAACCTGAGTAGTTTTGTCCTTAAAGATAAGGAAAAAGGAAAGATTTTAAAAACTCTGCCAAAATTCAAATTAATGAGA
The DNA here is from genome assembly GCA_964431735.1 of uncultured Synergistia bacterium. Classification (GTDB taxonomy): domain Bacteria; phylum Vulcanimicrobiota; class SpSt-956; order SpSt-956; family JAKJGF01; genus CALARM01. The sequence continues at coordinate 15,733 of CAYSLJ010000066.1, forward strand.
AAAAAAGAATTTACAGATTTTCTGAAAGAAAAAGGCTTTGATAAAAAAGAAATAGAACAGGTTATGGCGTATACCCTTTATTACGGAGTAGCTTTTCAGATCGATGATAAAACAATAGAAGCATTAAAAAATATCATCACAGAAAATAAACTGGAAACGGTAAAAATCCACTGCAATAAACTTATGTCTCAGAATGAATTTCGTTCTATAGTTAAAGGCCTGAATTTCAGTGATAAAGAAACAGAATTGATTACAAAATTATCTTCAGGAGGTTATATAAATCATAAAAGTATATGTATAACAAGATTTGCAATGAAGACAAAATTCTATCTGATGAGGAGACTGTGGCGCACATTCAAAACCATTGCAAAGAAAAATCCTGACACATATGCAAAATTCGCTTATTTCTTCCTTGAAAACTTCAAAGACTCTGACGGCGGTCAGGCTCAGAAGATAACTAAATACACTTATGACTGGCATAGTAAAAAATTCAGTGTTGTCACTAATATTTACGACAGGTTTAACCATCTCTGGTGCTTTAACCATATACTTTACGGAAACAGTAAAAGGTACAGTCCATTAAAATCAGGTGTCAAATGGAGATGTACTCAGGAAAGGGAATTATCTCAGATAACAAGAGACAAATTTCGCGATGAAATAGGTAAAAAAATCAACATAGAATACCTTGAAGAAGCCACAACGGAAGCGTCAGAAAGAGAAGAATCCTTTCCGTCTCTGTGGGAAAGGGACAGTAATTTATTACTGAAATTGTTAATGAATTCAGAATGTAAAGAAATAAATGCTTTTGCAGTGAAAATCCTGAGGGATAAATTTCCCCATACTTTAACAAATCTTTCAAAAGATGATCTGTTAAAACTGTTCAGAAAACCATATCCATTTGTCTGTGCGACAATGGTAGATGTGCTCAGAAAACACACCGATCCCATGAGGATAGACAGGGAACTTCTGAACATATTTCTCTTATGTGATTTTGAACCTGCAAGACATATGGCAGGAGAGTGGCTTAAAGAGATAATTAAAAATGTTTCCTTCGAAGAAAAGACGTCATGGCTATTTATAATGTTAAAATCTTCTTACAGTGACAGATGGAATTATGCCATAGAGTTAATAAAACTCTTCTGTGAGAAAGAAAGTAAAGATCTTTATTTTAAAATACTCCTTGACTTGCTGAAAAAAGGAGAAAGAGAAAAAGATTTTTATTCTCTTATAGTGGAATATGTTAAAGATATGTTCTCTGAAGAACTCAAATTATTATCGATGGAAGATGTTTTTTCCATATTAAATTCACCTTCGAGAAATGTTCAGGATCTGGGGGGATGGCTTCTGCAGAACAGCAACATCGATCCTGTAACAGTAGACAGAAAAATCCTTGCAGGTCTTGCCTGTCATGACGCATTTACCGTAAGAGAGGGAGCAAAAAACATGATAAAATCAAATCCTGCGAGATGGCAGGACCATATTTCTCTTTTAATATCTCTTACGGAAAGCAAATGGGAAGACACGAGAATTTTTGCTATAGATTTTCTAGAAAAACACTTCTCTGTAGAAAAATTCACACCTGATATAATAACAGGTTTCTGCGACAGTCTCCATAAAGACATACAGGATTTCGGCAAATCTCTTGTAATAAAATATCTCAAAGAAGGTTATATACTTGAATTTATCCGACTTACAGAACATCCGGAGAGTAATATTCAGGAACTGGCTCTGGATCTTGTTATAGAAAAAATGCCTCCTGAGCCGGAAAAAATAAAAGAACTCTTTCCATTTTTCAGAACGCTTCTCTTCAGAGTCAATAAAGGAAGAAAAATGAAGGATAAACTCTTTAAATATCTGGAATATGTTTCATTGAAAAATGCCTTCATAGCAGCAGAAGTAATGACATTACTGGAAGACTACGGCAGTTCCATGACAGACAGGGATTTTTCTTCATGCCTTGCCATTATGACAGGATTAAAGGCAAAATACCCTTATATAAAAAGTCCTGTTGAGCTATTATCAGGAGAATCCTTATAAATAATCTGGCAGTAATTTTATGAAAAAATCTGGAGGATAAAAAAATATGAATGAAGATTTTACATCTATAGTAAACCGTGTGGAAAGGTATTTTAAAATATCTTCACTTCTCTGTTCTCAATGCGGAGAACTCGGACATATCTGTAACGGTCATCTGGATATAGCAGAAAAACCGGAAGATTACGATATTCATACAAAAGAGGACTGGGAAAAAGAAATGGATAAAGAAATGAACTGGATAATAGAAAACAGGAAAGCTGTTCTCCTGTGTCTGACAAAATTAAAAAAAGAATGGCCTGAAAGCTGTAAAAGCCTCAGATACGTTCTATCATTACAAAAAAGAAATTATGACTGGAGAAATTAATTATCGTTACGCGTGACGCGTAACGCGTGACGCGAGAACAGGGGGAATTTATATGTTATTTAATTTTACCTATGCAAAATCAAGTGTTATAGAACATTCAGGAGAAACAACAAAGGTAAATTTCTCTCCCGATTTAAAAAGAGAACCTGTTTTTTTCAGAGGTAAACTGAAAAATGCCATTATGTTCAGGGAAGCCATGAGTGCCCTTCGTGAAGTTGTTGTTTCCGATCTTCGTTATAAAAAGAAGGACAGAAGCGAATACATGGAGTGGCTTAAAGGTGAAGAGATGAAAAGGCTTGCAAAGCATATGGAGGGAAAAAGCGAACTTGTGGAAAAAATGAATATAGCCAGTTCGGAACTGAAGGTGCTTCAGGACAGGCAGTATGCAAGATGGAAGCCTTATTATGATGCAAGAAACAAGCTCAGAAAATACCTTGAAGCCATAAATCCTGCATTCAGATGGGTTTTTGATCCTGTCATAACAGTCCATCCTGACGAATTATTCTTCGAGTGTTTCTCACAGGATGAATCATCCTATGCAAGACTGGGAGCAGGGTATGATCTGTTTGAAAACATATCGGAATATGAATGCGGCACGACAAATATAGATTTTTCCGCTCAATTATTCGGCGAAATGCAGAAGATAAGAACCTATAAATCGACTCATTTCGAAATTGACCCTGCAGGGTTTCAGGTAGAAACAACAGGTGAAGAGATTTATAAAGAAAAAAAGATTGACCTTCCTGATAGCTGGGTAAGAGGTTTCCTCCAGGTTCAATCTGCCATGAGTCTTCCCATGGTAAGTTTTACCCTCTCCCCTGTAGATATTTATAATATGTGCCTTTTTATGAGGCAAAATCGTGAGAAAGAAAGTCCGAGAGCCCTCAGGTATGAACTCACACCGGGGAAACCAGTAACGGCAGTTTTCGAGCCATGGGAATACAGACTGGAATGCAGCTGTATATGGGAAGGAGAAGAACCGGTCATTATCAGGACATGGGGCAGGAGGAGACTTCATATACTGGAAAGACTCATACCTGTTACGAAAAAAGTAAAGGTCTGTCTACTGGGAAGAGGTCTTCCAAGTTTTTATGTCATGCACCTCGATAATATGGTTTTCACACTCGGTCTATCGGGTTGGACGGCAAATGACTGGTCAGGTGAAGGGAATTTCGATCTCCTGAGTTCCAGAGCAAAGGTAGATGTTTACGAAACAAGTGCCGTATTGAATTATTTAAAGGAGAAAAAATTTGCTCCTCTTGATGAAATAGCATTTCAGACAAAACTTGACAGGGCAAAGGTATCAGGAGCACTGAACCTCTGGTGCCAGAGCGGGAAAGTAACATATGATCTGGCAGGAGGAACCTATAGATACAGGGAACTGACAAAAGAACAGATCCCTCTTGATGATCTTACCTACAGAAATGAAAGAGAAAAATCTGCAGGAAAATTTCTTGAAGAAGGGTCAGTATCCATTACATCCAGGAAAGAAAACGGAGGTCTGGAAGTATCGGGAAAGATAAAAGACGATAAAAATACTTATGATACAGATCTTACACTGGACAGAGATGACAGAATAATAAAGGCAGAATGTACCTGTTACTGGCATAAACAGAATAAACTCCGCAAAGGGCCATGCGAACATATTATAGCCCTGAGGAGCTTTTCTGCGAGAGAAGAAAATTTTAAATTTATCAAAGAGCGGAAATAAATCGAAAAACTCTTGACAGGAAACCTGATAAATTTATATAATAGATTTTGTAAATAAATTTTACAGTTGAAATTAAATATTTAAAAAATATTCCTAGCAGTTTTCTGCGGTGTTACGCCGCAGTTGTGTTAAAGCTTTTCATACGTCACGATGCCCATCGTAACTTCTGGGGCTTAACACCATCTGTCGAATAACTCGGTCAACTCTTCGGAGTTTTATATCGACAGATGGTGTCGCCCCTACAGTTGATGAACATCGTCCCAGGGATTTTCGTAGGAATGTTTTGACGAAAAAAGTCAGAAGTTATATAACCTCTGACTTTTTGTTTTTATTTTTCATATTTACAATCGTGACGCGTGACGGGGAGACAATAACCATAATTTGCCAGAGTTATTTTCAGACAGTTCCTCAGGGGTTGTCAAGAAATAACCTCATCATATTTACAGTCTATATCGTAACGCGTAACGCGCGACGCGAGGATGATAACCATTCTGATAATTTGCCAGGGTTATTTTCTTACAGTCCCTTGGTACCGCTCCAAATAAGTTAGGGTCTGTGAAAAAATAACTCCATCATATTTACAGTCTATATCGTGACGCGTAACGCGTTACGCGTTACGCGAGGATAATAAACGTTCTGACAATTTGCAAGGGTTATTTCTTTACAGTCTCTTAGTACCCATATTAAAAACTGTCCCTGGACGGACTCTTCCGGAAAAGATATGATCCTGTTATTTGGTAAACTGATTTTATATATTGTCAATATTTTGCCTCTATTTAATCAGGCGTTACGCATTTTTGAAATAAAAACATCAATAAACCTTTGTCATATAAAATATGTATTAAAAAAATTTATCATATTATCCCGAATAACCCTTGACAGAGATCAATAAAAATAATATTTTAATATTATAACTAAAGAAATTTCAGAAAGGGGGGAACATATGCTATATGTAAAAAAGAAGAGACTATTTTACATATCTTCAATAATAAGTCTAATAATTATTATTACTGTTATGTCAAACTGCGGCGGAGATGGTATTACCGGAATGAATCCGACAGTTCCAACATTACCGCCATCCACTCCTGACCATAGTCCCACTCCCGGCGATACTCCTACTCCAGTAGACACTACTCCTACTCCGGGAAGTCCGGCAGGACTTATTCAACCGTCTGATCTGGTATATAAAGGAGCGTTCCGGTTACCTGAAGGTTCCGGGGGTACAGACTGGACTTATAGCGGTGCTGCAATGACCTTTTATCAGCATGGAGATCAAGAAGGGCCTTCCGACGGATATTCAGGTTCTCTCTTTGCCACAGGTCATCCCTATCTTATGTATGTATCGGAAATAACCATACCTGTGCCGATTGTTTCTTCAAATGTGAGTGAACTTAATACTGCAACCACTATTCAGACATTTCATGATGTAAGAGGAGGATTGTTTTCCGATACAGACGGCTTCGACCAGGCCTTTTTAAGAGTCGGAATGGAATATCTTCCCCGTCAGGGAGAACAGACAACAGATAAACTGTATTTTTGCTGGGGTCAGCATTTACAGGAAGGTCAGACAGGGCCGAGTCATATATGGTGTGAATTAAATCTATCAAATCCTCAGATTGCAGGTCCATGGGCCATAGCAGGAAAAGAAAACTATACGACAAACGATTATATGTTTGCCATACCTGAAGCCTGGGCATCTATAAATACTCCGGGTAAACTTCTGGCCACAGGAAGATTCAGAGATGGAGGCCAGGGAGGACAGGGGCCTTCCATTTACGCCATAGGCCCGTGGAACCAGGGTAATCCCCCTTCTACCGGCACGGAACTCCAAAATATTCCTCTTCTCCAGTATGAAACTGCCTATACTTCAGGAGGCCATACCATAAGTAACTACCATCAGTCCGACGAATGGAACGGCGGGGCATGGCTCACATCAAGCAGTAGTTCTGCAGTTGTTTTTGCCGGCACAAAGGGCACAGGGAATTGCTGGTACGGTTTTGCAGACGGTACAGTATGGCCTGACGAACCTCCCTATCCTCCAGAAGGTGAAGGGGAAAGGGGATGGTGGAGTACAGGTTTTAAAGGTCAGATAATGTTCTATAATCCTTCAGATCTTGCGTCTGTGGCGAAAAAAACCGTAGAACCATATGAACCTCAGCCCTATGCCATACTGGATATAGATCAGTATCTGTTTCACATTCAATCGGGACAGCAAAAATATCATCTGGCGGCAGTAAGCTATGATCGTGGAGGAGGGTATCTTTATATTATGGAACCTTTTGCCGATGGAGAAAAACCTGTTGTTCATGTATGGAAAGTGAATTAATAAAAAAATTTCTATAAAACTAGAAAAAAATGTTGTATAATAGTGAAAAGTGAGATCAAAACTTTACTCACTTTTCACTATTATTAAATTCTACTGAGCATAAGTATATAATAAGAGCATATGCTTGCCTCAGTAAAGAAAGGTGATTATTATGAAAAAAAACCTGTCCATGCTACTGCTACTTATTGCAATTCTCCTTACTCCTGTCTTCGCGGCAGAAGCTTTTACAGACAGAGATTATCCTCTTGCAGGAATAACATTCAATGACAGTCTTGAAAAGATAAAAGTAATGCTCGGCCCTCTCACTCTGGTAGACTCCTATGAAAATGAAATAGCAGCCTGTGAGGTCAAAATCTACAAAGCAAAAGACGTAAAAGTATCAATAGCTTCAATAGATGAAGGTAAAGTGTGGTCTGTAGAGGTTTTCTCTCCTAACTATCCTACTATAAGAGGTATAAAAGTGGGAAATTCGAGTAAAAAAGTAACAGAAAAATACGGAGAACCTGACTATAAGGATTCTTTTGAAGATAAAAACGGGAAAACTTATGAATACTGGACTTATGAAAATACAGAGAAAATGAAAAGACTGGTATTTAAGATTGATAAAACAAAAAATGTCGTATCATCAATAACCTCTGCAATGATTATAGATTAAAGGAGAAGGGAAATTTATTAATGAAATTCAAAAAAATTGCAGTAATCTTTCTATTTTTATTAATTTTACTCTTTAACTCATCCTGTGACAGTGTGGAAGGTCAGATAAAAAACGGTCACAGATATTTAAGTGAAAAACAATATGATAAAGCCGGAGAATGTTTTGATAAAGCACTGAAAATGAATCCGAAATCTTCCAACGGATGGTATGGAAAAGGTTTATTTCAGTATACAGGTCAAAAATACGATGAAGCTCTGGAAAGTTTCTCTAAATCCATAGAATATGATGAGAAAAATATAAAGCCATGGAACGGTAAGATAATGGTATATCAGGTTAAATCTTTGCTGACACCTGAAAAAGAAAAAGAATATTATGAAGAAATGATAAAATGTTTTGATGAAATAATTAAAATAGACGGTAAAAATATAGCCGCTATTACCGGAAAAGGTAATGTTCTCTGCAGTATGGGCAAATATGAAGAAGCACTTAAATGTTATGATGATGCACTCGGAATAGACAGCAAAAAAATAGAGATCATAACCGGAAAAGGCTATATACTGTATAAACAAAATAAATATGAAGAAGCACTGAAATGTTATGATGAAGCACTGGCAATAGAGCCGGGAAATGAGAAGTGTAATGCGGCAAAAAAACAGGCAATATGCGGTATGTGGCATAAAAAAGGAATGGACCTATTCAATCAGAAAAAATACAGAGACGCAATAAAATGTTATGAGGAAGCATTAAAAATAGATCCGCAAAATGAAGAATGCAATAAAGCCAGAAATATGGCAAAGAGTGAGATTTTACACACAGAAGGTCTGGCTCTATATGGAAAGAAAAAATATAAAGAAGCAGTAAACTCTTACAATAAGGCACTGAAACTATATGAAGAAGATAAAAATCTCTGGTATGATAAAGGTAATGCCTTATATTGTCTGAAACAGTATAATGAAGCTCTTAAAACTTACAATCAGGCAGTACATATTGACAGTAAATTTGCCTATGCCTACTGTGCCCTTGGTAACACCTATCTTATGCTGGAAAGATTTCAGGAAGCACTTCAAAATTATGAAAAAGCCCGTGAAAACGCCCCTGACAATAAATATATAAACGAATGTTATTTAAATGGTGCAAAACAGTGGGCTATAAAGAAATTAGAAGGAATGAAAGGAATGACATGACGATGAAATAATTGAAGCTGTATGCTTCATTGCTTCGTGACGCGTAACGCGTGACGGGAGCAAAACGTCTGGAATTAGTGAATAGTGAATATTCTGTGATAAATTTCTTTTTCCATTGCATAAGAATTACCTGTCATTTTTTAACGCATAAATATAGTGTAGTTCACAACAAATTACAGATAATCCTCGCGTGACGCGTGACGCGTGACGCGTCACGAAGCACTTAATTTCTAATAAGTTATGAAACTAACTATAATTATTTTTTAGAAAGGACATCGGTTTTGGCATCAGGTAAATGTTCGGTTTTTCTGAAGGAAAGTTTAATTTTTTTATTTTTCACTCTTCTTTCTGTTCTCTTCTTCTCCCCTGCTCTGCTGAAAGGCATGAGTTATATATACAGAGATATAGAATTTCTCTTTGCCCCATATCAAATATTAAAAAGAAACATGTTTCTTCAAGGTCATATTAATCTATGGAATCCTTACATTTTTTCAGGAGTACCCTATGAAGCAAATATGGGAAGTGGCCCTACTATATTTTATCCCTTATCCTTCATTTATTATTTATTTCCTGTAGAAAGGGCTCTCGTATATAATTTCATTATACATTTTACCATTGCAGGTTATTTCATGTATCTTTTCGGCAGATACGGTCTCGGCAGTTCCGTCATAGCATCTATAACAGGAGGGGTGGCGTTCAGTTTCAGCGGTTTTTTCATCACCCATCTAATACATACCTTTATCACAGGCGGTGCATGGTTACCTCTTCTTTTTTTGTGTTTAAAAATATCTGTTGAAAAAAAATCAATTCCTTTTACCATTATAACAGGCATAGTATCATGTATTTTATTATTATCGGGATTTATGCAGTTAACCTATTATATATATGCAGGATTAACTCTTTTCTGGCTATGGCTGCTAATAGACAGATTGAAAGATAAATCCCTTTCAGTAAGAGACAGAATATTCCTGTTCCTTGTATTTCCATTGATATGTATTACTGCGGTTTTACTGTCATCGATACAGCTTCTGCCTTTTCTGGAGTTCCTTAAAGTTACACTCAGGGAAACAGGGGGAGCGGAAATTGCCAATACCTATTGCATGACATGGCAGAGACTCGTCACATTTATAATACCTGATTTTCATGGCAGGCCATGTATGGAACCATTTAAATCAGGCTTTTACCCCGAAGAGGCTAAAAAATACTGGGTTTACTGGGAAACGTGTGGATATACCGGTATCACTGCTCTGGCAATATCTTTTGTGGCAATATTTTACTCAAAAATACAGCTAAAATGGTTCTTTCTTATTCTGTTCGTTCTGTCATTAATTGCCTCAATGACAGATAATACGCCTTTCTATAAAATTTTCATCACTCTGATGCCATTCTATAAATCCCTGAGAAGTCATGGCCGTTTCATAATTCTCATGACTTTCTCTATATGCTCTCTCTCTATCAGCGGTATGGATGCATTATCATCTTTTACAGGGAAAGAAGGGAAAATGCCCGGTATCATTTATGCTTTCATATGCCTGACTATTACAGCAATCATCATGGCTGTAATAATATCTTTCTATCCTGATGCTACAAAAATACCGGCAGAATATGGCACTATAATACCGGAAAAGAAACATGGTGTTATAATATTTGCTTTTATTATAACCATAACAACTATGGCCATAATTTTAAAAATTTTTAATATAATATCACGACGGTCATTACATATATCTCTTCTGGCTATTACAGTTATTGATCTGGCGGTCTTTGGTTTTACCTTCAATCCCCCTGCAGACAGCAAAAGTTTCTACAGAAAAACAATAAAATCACAGATAACAGGTTACTCTCGGGGAGATGGAAGAGTTGTAAATCTGAACTGGAATGATTATGTAAACAGAGGCCAGATTGAAGGTTTTGAAAGCCTTCAGGGTTTCGACCCTCTGGCAATCGGTTATTATATGAAATATCTCTATTATTCACAGAACGAAACATTACCCGATAGTAAGGGGATTCAGTATTTAATCAATTTCTCCAATTCATTTGTCATAAAAAATTATATGAATAATAAAATGATAGATCTTCTGAACGGTAAATATATTAATATTACAGATGTAAATTCTCCTGATGAGCCGGTAATCTATCAAAATGTGAATGCTGTACCCAGGGCGGCGGTTTTCTATAATTATAGAGTTTTAGAAGGCGATGATGAAGAATTACTTGATTTACTGAGCAGTAAAGAATTTGATATCAGAAAAGAACTTATCCTGTCATGTCCTGTCGAATTGCAATCTGTCTCTGAAAAATCTTTCGAAAAAGCTACTATAATAAAATATACGGAAGATCTTATAGAAATAGAAGTTAATGTAAAAACACCTGCCATGCTGTTTCTGAGCGAAATATATTATCCCGGATGGAAGGCGTCAGTAGATGGAAAACCTGAGAAGATATACAGGGCCAATTGTATATTCAGAGGCGTACCGATAAGGGAGTCGGGGAAACACCATATAAAGATTTATTTTAATCCTGTATCTTATAAGGCAGGTAAAATTATCAGTATTACAACGATTATCCTGATACTTTGCTATTTTTCCATATGGATTTACAAAAAACCATGAATTTCACATTCCACCTACAGCCCTTGCCGCAAGCACTACTGTGATAATCAGAGACAGGACAATCTGAACCATCATTAATATTTTTGCTCTTTTGCTGACTACCTGTTCTGAAGTCGGGCCAAAGGTAGTGCACGTATTAAATGAAAGGAAAAGATAATCTATCCAGTGAAGCTTATTGTTACCTTCTTTAAAAGGAAATATAAAAGCCCCTCCCGGTACAGTACTGTCGACAAGAAGGTACCAGAAAGAAAAAACTATTATATTCATTCCGTAGAGAGCTGCCACATCCCAGAGCATATACAGAGGCTCTCCTCTGTTTTCATGAGCTTTTGATACAAGGAGTAACACATTTGCCATTAATTGTAACGTAACGAGTAAGAGATATATTGTTATAAAACGATTTACAAGTAACCTTTTATGAGTCCTCCAGAATATCAATATCAATATAAGAACAAGAAGGAACACTCCGTAAATTATCTCATTTACATTTTTTAAAAATAGATTTATATTATCAGCAAATACAACTGTTTTACTCAGTTCTTTTCCTACAACATGATTGGATATATGTACAATAATCAAAGAAAAGACTATTTCCAGCAAATCCCATTTCATATCAGTCTACTTCCTTTTGCAATTTTCAAAAATTATAACAGGTACCATTTTAAATTTCAATGAAAAAAGGAAATATAATATAAATGGATAATAATTATATTTTATAAGATAAAAATTAATAAAAGGAGGAAAAAAAATGGGAAAATTTGTTATGTTTCTTTTTATGGTAATTTTATTAATCGCACCATGTTTTGCAGAAGAAGGGGTAAAAATTGAAAAAACCCCCTATGGAGGGTGGGAAAATTGTATTCGTATGACTAACGGTACAGTAGAACTTATTGCCACAACAGATGTAGGGCCAAGAATTATATTCTACGGATTTGCCGGAAAAGAAAATGAATTTTTTGAAGTAAAGGACAACCTGGGAAAAACAAATGAAAAAGAATGGCTTCCTTTCGGTGGTCACAGACTATGGATTGCTCCGGAAGAAAAACCTAAAACCTATTTCCCCGATAGCCTTCCAGTTAAATATGAAATAAAAGGAAATACCCTTTATTTAAAACAGCCTGTAGAATCTATAAATGGCATTGAAAAAGAAATGGAAATAACCATGGATAATTCGGGAAGCCACATTCATATACTTCACAGACTGACAAATAAAAACAAAGATACAGTAGAACTTGCTCCCTGGAGTATTACTCAGATGGAAACAGGAGGAACTGCCGTAATACCACAGGAAGAATTCATCCCCCATCCTGATAGCCCCGAAGGAAAAGCAATGAATGTAAGCACAACCAATTACCTTCCTGTACGAACTCTTTCACTGTGGTCCTATACCGATATGAGTGACAGCAGATTTACCTTTACAAAGAATTATATAATCATAAAACAGGATGTATCCGCCACGGCTCCCACGAAAATAGGTATGAGCAATAAAGAGGGATGGGCAGGTTATATAAGAAACAATCATCTTTTCATCAAAATATGTCCATTAAAAGAAGGTACATATCCTGATAAAGGCTCTTCTTTCGAATCTTTTACAAATCAGGATATGCTGGAACTTGAGACTATGTCTCCTCTGGTAGAACTGAAAAGCGATGAAATTGCAGAACATACGGAAGACTGGTATTTATTTGACGAAGTAAAAATTGAAAATAATGATACATGTATAAACAAAGAAATACTTACAAAAGTAAAGACAATCAAAAAAGGAGAATAATTTAATGGAAACTGCTGCGAGTCAGGTAAAAGTAAAATCATCAAAGGGAGAGGCGAACTACACTGTTCCCCTTGTTATTCTTACGTCTCTTTTCTTTATGTGGGGTTTCATCACCTGTCTGAATGATATACTCATACCCCATTTAAAATCACTTTTTGACCTCAATTATACACAGGCAATGCTCATACAGTTCTGTTTTTTCACTGCCTATTTTATTGTTTCTCTTCCGTCAGGCATGATAGTGGAAAAAATAGGCTACAGAAAAGGTATAGTTATAGGTCTTGTAACAATAGGTATAGGCTGTCTCACATTCCTCCCTGCCGCTCTTTATACGTCATATGCTATATTTCTTGCAGGTTTCTTTATTCTTGCATCAGGTATAACACTTCTTCAGGTAGCAGCCAATCCTTATGTAACAATACTCGGAAAACCTGAGACTGCATCAAGCAGGCTAAATCTGACGCAGGCTTTTAATTCACTGGGAACTACAGTAGCCCCTATTTTCGGTTCTTATCTAATACTTTCTGCAGCAGTAAAAACAGCTGAAGAAATCAGTAAAATGAATGGAGCAGAACTCTCTGCATACAAACTGGCTCAGGCAAGTTCTGTTATAGCCCCTTATGTTGGTATAGCAGTAACACTTTTTATTATGGCAGTCATATTTGCAATAATAAAATTACCGGAAATCGAAGCACAATCATCGGAAGAGCAAACATCACCTGAAGGAGTAAGAAGAAGTGCATGGACATACTCACACCTGGTACTTGGTGCCATAGGCATTTTCGTCTACGTAGGAGGAGAAGTTTCTATAGGAAGTTTCCTTGTAAACTATCTGGGACAGCCTGATATTGCAGGACTTCCTGAAAGTGTAGCAGGAAAATATGTTTCCTTTTACTGGGGAGGAGCAATGGTGGGAAGGTTTATAGGTTCTGCAGTACAGGCATATATTAAGCCCGGAAAGGTACTGGGGTTTAATGCATTTATGGCTGCTGCTCTCGTTATTATTTCAATGTTAACCTTCGGGAAAATAGCCATGTGGACAATACTGCTGGTAGGGTTATTTAATTCCATAATGTTTCCTACAATCTTTTCTCTTGCCATAAGCGGTCTGGGGAAAAGTACAGGCCAGGGTTCAGGTATACTCTGTATGGCCATTGTAGGAGGAGCCATTATACCTCTTATACAGGGAGCAATTGCAGATAAAATAGGCATTCATCATGCTTTCATACTGCCTGTTTTCTGTTATGCCTATATAGCTTTTTACGGGTTTATAGGACATATTCCGAAAAAGTCGTGAGTCGTGAGTCGTGAATAGTAGTAGGGGCACCCCCCCCTGTGGTCGCCCGGTACCGGTTAAAATACGCATCACGCAATAATTGGAGGGCAAAAATGAACAACATATTTGACACATCAGGTAATGAAATATTAATTGCAGGTTACCCTCTTTCTTTCTGGACAGATAATTATAAATTACCTCTCCATATAAGTTATGAACCTGTTATAAGGGAAAACCTGAAATCTTTTAAAAGGGTTTTTGACTCTTATTACAATAACGGCCTTGTATGTTATGCGGCAAAAGCCTGTACATCAGGTGCCATATTCAATACTGTAAAAGAGGAAGGATGCGGTGCAGATGTAGCTTCATATAATGAGGCAAAATGTGCCATGAACTCAGGTATAGAACAGGAGAAGATAGTTTTAAACGGTAACTGCAAGGAAGATTTTCTTATTGAAGAAGCTATAGAAAAAAATATTCTTCTGGTAGCCGACAGTATTGAAGAATTCAAAGTTGTTTCAAACATAGCTGCCGCCCTGGGAAAAAAGGCAAAAACTCTCATAAGAATAAGCGGCTATGAACTGTCAGACGTAACAGCAGAAGGAGTTTTTACCGCAGGACTATGGACAAAATTCGGTGTTCCTCTGAAAGAGATTCCCGGTTTTATAAAATCCCTTGACAGGTATCCTTCTGTTGAATTTCTCGGCTTTCATACCCATATAGGCTCTCAGATAACAGATGTGGAACCATACATGGAAGTTCTGGGCAAAATTATAGATATGGCTTATATATTGAAAGACACGGGAAGGACATGTAAAATTATAGACATTGGCGGAGGCTATCCTGTTTCCTATGTAAATAAAGAAGAATGGGAATATATTGTAAACATGGTAAGAAAAGGTTATATAAAATCAACGGAAGGAGATTTTACGGAAGTTTTTGCCTGGAATAACAATCCCTGCGGCTTCAAAAAAGATCTAAAGGAATGGAGAGGCGAAAAATTCTATTCTTTTTATCCGAAAGAGAAGATGTTAGAAGCTGTATTAAAAAATTCCATAAAAGGTAAAAACACAGTGGAAATTCTAAAATCTATAGGAGAACCTCTTCTTATTATTGAGCCTGGAAGAAGCATAGCAGATGACGGAGGTCTTACTCTGGCAAAGGTGAATACTGTCAGAAAAATAGCTGATAATCATAATTTAATTACCATAGAAATGGGAGTTACATCCCACTGTGAATCACTCCTTGAAAATATTCTGAGACGATGGGACATAATAACAGATTACCATAAAAAAGATGAAATTCCATTCGAAACATTTGTAGGAGGTAACCTGTGTTTTTCCGGTGATATGATAGCCAGGTATAAAATAAAACTTCAGAGAAAACCACAGAGAGGAGACGTTCTCCTTATCCATGATACAGGAGCATACTGCTCCGGATTTATGGAGAGCAATCCAAATTCTTTTCCGAGGCCTCACAGGGTCATGGTAAAAGAAAACGGACATATTGAGTATATAAGAAAAAGAGATACTTTTGAAGAAATTTTTCAGTGAAGGGTGGAAGAAGTGAGTAATGAGTAGTGAGTGGTGAAAAGCACCCGGTATAGTTCACACATCACTCATTACTCATTGCACATCACAATAAAAACAATGAAATCCGAAAAAATAAATAGAATCTCTCCGAGTGTTACAATCGAAATAACAACAATAGCAAAGGAATTGAAAAGACAGGGAAAAGATGTTGTAATCCTTGCAGCAGGAGAGCCTGATTTCCCCAGTCCTGACCATGTAAAAGCCGGAGCAATAAAAGCTATAGAAAATAATTTCACAACCTATACGGAAACTGCAGGTATTCCTGAACTGAAAGAAGCAATATGCAAAAAATTTTTCAGAGACAATGGTTTAAGCTATAAATCAGAAGAGATTATGGTAAACTGCGGGTCAAAACATGCCATATATCTTGCATTACAGTGCCTTCTGTGTCATGGCGACAGAGTCCTTATGTCTCTTCCCTGCTGGAACAGTTATATCGAGCAGGTAAAACTTGCCGAAGGGAAACCTCTGCTTATCAATTCCAGAGAAGATATGTCTCTTGATATTGATAAACTGAAAGTTTCCGTTACGGATAAAGTAAAAATACTGCTCCTTAATTCTCCCTGTAACCCGACAGGTCATGTATTTACAGAAAAAGAACTGAAAGCAATAGGTGAAATAGCTTTAACACATAAAGATCTTTTTATAGTTTCAGATGAAGTTTATGAATATTTTGTCTATGAAGGGAAACATGTGAGTCTGACAAAAATATTTCCTGAATTAAAAAACAGGACTGTCATAGTAAACTCCGTATCAAAATCTTATTCCATGCCGGGATGGCGTATAGGTTATGCGGCAGGGCCGAAGGAATTAATATCTGCCATGACTGACCTTCAGGGTCATATAACATCAAATCCCAGTTCCATATCACAGATTGCGGCACTGAAAGCAATAGACGGCGATCAGTCCTTTGTAAAACATATGTTCCATGAATTTTCAAAGAGAAGAGATTTTGTAATTGATAAACTGAATAAACTCCCCATGATAACATGTTCTCCTCCGAAAGGCGCATTTTATGCATTTATAAATATAAGTAAAACAGGAATGGATTCAAGGAGTTTTGCCAGAAAACTCCTTGAGGAAGAACTGGTAGCTTTAGTCCCGGGTATCGCTTTCGGCTATGATGATTTCGTACGCCTCAGTTTTGCTTCTGCATATAAAGAACTGGAAAGAGGCATAGAGAGAATAGAAAGATTTATGCATAATATCACGTAAAAATTTCAAATTTTAAGGATCTGGACATAGATTTAAGCCATGTCTTTAAAATCAAATCTTAATTTTTCTATAGACTATGTCATAAATTTTGTGTAAAACTCTGTTACTCCCTTATCTCCTGTTCTCATACAAACACTATCGTTCTAAAAGTTTTTCATCTATATTCTTCAATGAATCGACAAATTTATTTCTTACCTGTGAGGCATAATTATTATATTTATTCATATCCTGAAATAATTCCCATGTATCATTCCGAACAGTAGACAATATCTTAAGCAGCCTCTGATACCCCAGGGTTTCTATCTCCTGCTCTCCGAGCTTCATATCAATCATGGCTCTCCCTATAAAATGAGTCAGCACGAGAGAATAAGAAATCTGTTCGTCATGATCTTCAGGAGTCATTTCAATTATTTTCAATTTCTTTCTTTCCAGAAAAGATTTTACACAGTCAAGTTTTTCTTCTGATATTCGTACGGGACAGATTACAATCTTTCTGTTTTTCAGGGTTGTTCTGGCACTGTCAGGGCCGAATAAAGGGTGGGTTCCCAGTATATGAACGGAAGAAGGCAGATATTTCTTCATTAAATTACATGGTATTTCCTTTACGGAACATACATCCATAATGACAGAGTCTTCCCTGACGTAATCTCTGATATCCATCAGGACATCTTCCAGTGAAGATATGGGCATGGAAAGAATAACTATATCTTTTTTACATGCCTCTTCCAGAGAATTTTTACTTAAACCGAATTTTTCTATATCAGTACTTCTATCAATTTTATCATATACATAAACATTCAATTCGTCTCTTAAATATTTACCTGCCAACTGGCCAAAACGTCCGAAGCCAATTATACCGACTGTTTTTTTATCCACTCACTACTCACCACTCACTATAATATTCTGTAATCTTCTGGATTCTTCCAGGATTATCTTATAAATATCTTTTATATATTTATCTTTCGGCCTGTTGTAAATTTCCTCTTCCCTTTCAGGATGATGGACAGGAAGTTTCTCTTTAACTTTACACAGAGCTATTTCCTTTACAATATCTTCTCTTTCTTTTAATAACTCTATGATTTTTGTATCAATTTCATCAATTTTTTTTCTGCAATTATTCAAATTTTCTATCACTGCTCTCATCCCTTTCCGTTTAGAATTCTAGAACCACAGAGTCAAATTATTTAGAATGTTTTTTAAAAAACTCCCATATTATTTCACAGCCATTAATATCGCGGCATGTTTTCCCCACAATTTTTTCAGGTAAATACTGTGACGCTCCGGGCCATGTATGTCCTCCTCCCTCTATTGTATATAGTATGACTTCTGTTCCTTTATCCCCTACTGAATAGACATCCTTCTTTACTTTCATACCATCGGAAGGGTTTTTATCTTCAAGCCAGGTAGTTTCAGGTTTTTGAGAACAGTGATTTACCTTAACCCAGAACTTCACAGTTTCTTCCGTAGATATTACTCTGCCAAGTTTCTTTTTATAAAAGTGAATATCTCCGCCTTTAAAAGGCATAAGAGGATCTTCAGTGCCATTTATTATGAGAATTGCCACAGGTTCTTTCGGAGAATAATTTACAAATAATTCCTCCTGAAGGCATGCAATAACAGGTGCAAAAGCTGCAATTTTCTCCGGTAATTCAAAGGCAAGGCGGTAAGACATAAGCCCCCCGTTGGAAATACCGGTAACATAAACCCTATTTTTATCTGCATTAAACTCTTTAATAAAATAATCTATAAGAGAGGAAATAAAACCAGTATCGTCAATATTTTCTTTCTGAGCCTTATATTGAGACAATCCTCTGCTGTCATTCCAGTGTTTCTCTATACCATCAGGATAGACAATAATAAATTTTTCTCTCTCTGCAATTCCGTTAAATCCCCCTTTAGCCATACCCCTTCCTGTACCTCCACCTCCGTGAAGGGCTATAACAAGAGGAAGAGATTTATTTCTGTCATAACCTGAAGGGAGATAATAACAATAAGTTCTTTCCAGGTCACCATGTATTATTGAACCGCCCTTAACATCAGATGAAGTATTCGATGTTTTTCCTCTCCTGCAATTGAATGAAAAAATTATGGTAAAGATAAAAAGAAATACTATCAGTATCTTTTTATATGACATAAAAACCTCCTTTGCAATCGCATTTTAATATCCATAATCTGTCATAATTATTACATGTCCAGTTGTTTTTTCAGCATACCTCTCATCAGCTTTTCCGACGGCTCTCTGCCAGTCCAGAGCTTATACTGTTCAATTCCCTGGTATAAAAGCATTTCGTATCCTTCTACTGTTAAAGAATTGACTTCCTGCGCATCTTTCAGCATTCCGGTTATCATAGGTCTGTACACAATATCAAAGACAATTTTACCTTTCAGAAAATCTTTTTTTACTATAGTATCCTTCACATGAGGATACATGCCGACAGATGTAGTATTTACTATAACGTCACAGTCGATTTTGTAAATATCTTCAAAGAGACAGAATTTACTTCCGAGCTCCTTTGCAAGTTTTTCCGCTTTCGAGTCTGTTCTGTTTGCAATAATAATTTCCGCTCCTTCTTCTTTCAGGCCGTATCCTATAGCCCTTGCCGCTCCTCCTGCACCCAGTAAAAGCACATGTTTCCCTTTTATATCAGTCTTAATGGAAAGGGCTTTTACAGAGCCGGCGCAGTCGGTATTATAGCCTTTCAGGATACCGTCTTTATTGACAACAGTATTTACTGCACCAATTTTTTTTGAAGTATCTTCCACTGAGTCAAGATAGCTTATTATATCTATTTTATGGGGAATTGTCACAGCAGCACCGGCGAAATTAAATTTTCTAAAATTCTCCATAAACAGCGGAAGTTCCTCCGTTTCCGTTTTAAAAGGTACATAAATATAATTCAGATTGTCTCTTTTAAAATTTCTGTTGTGCATGTATTTAGATAGAGAGTTTTCGGCATGACCGCCTGTGACACCGAGAATTTTTGTATTTCTGTCAAGAACATGGAAATTATATGTTTCTATTAATTCTTCTGCAGTAATCTGACCTTCTGCAGTTTCTTTATCGGAAGACAGAGAAGCATAAGTAAAAAGAGAACCATATACAGGTGAAAGAATACGTGAAATCTGTCCCTTAAGACCCATAGAAAAAGATACAAGATTTGACTTATCTTTTAATAATTCAAAATGAAAAAAATTATCATTTATCGAATTTCCGTACGTAACTATTTTCACAATATCAGGATTTAAAGAATTTATCTTTCTGTAAAGTTCGTTTAATTCATTCAAGGGAGGAGTATGTTTAAAATTATGGGATGAACAGATTATTTTAGTGTTTCCTTTAGCTGCTATCAGTTGAGAAATCAGGTCACAGCCGCAGGAAAATTCAATATCAAGATAATCGATACCCATTTCTATTGCTTTTATAAAAAGTCTCTGCCTTTCTTCGAGAGAACCTTTAAAGAAACCGCCTTCATCGGACTTTCTGACAGTAAGTATTAAAGGTTTTGTAATGTGGTGCAGCAATACCTCAAGATGGCCTTCATTAAAATTGTTAATATAATCGGCACGTATTTCAATTAAGTCTGCTGAGTCCTCATATTTTTTCATATGTGGAATAATTTCATTGTCACTGATGGAAAGA
Organism: uncultured Synergistia bacterium; assembly: GCA_964431735.1. GTDB lineage: Bacteria > Vulcanimicrobiota > SpSt-956 > SpSt-956 > JAKJGF01 > CALARM01. The sequence goes on from CAYSLJ010000066.1 coordinate 36,116, forward strand.
CAGATTTTATTTTTCAATAGTAAATACATCTCCTGTTAGGAGTTGTAAAAAAATAACCTTATCATATTTAAAATCGTGACGCGTAACGCGTAACGCGTGACGCGAGGACAAAAACCATAATTTTCCAGAGTTATTTTCTTACAGTCCCTTAGTACCTCTCCAGATAAGTTCGTAACCATTTTATCAGCTTCTGCCTGACAG